>JANMSP010000512.1:0-5164 GCA_031389475.1 Pyrinomonadaceae bacterium | reverse complement strand
CGGATCGTGCCGACGATTCTCAATGCGGGTGCGTCGAGCTGGCGCTGAAACGCGATTACGGCCTGCTCAAGGGCGCGAACTTGGCGCTCGTGCCAGTTAGATCTCCAAAGATAAAGACCGAACGCAACCGCAATGACCATATAAAAACCGCGAAATACCAATGCTGTCGGATGCGGAGCGAATATCTCTTGCCATAAGCTTCCCGCGTGGATGTCCGCACCGAGCTCCATGTGCATCACGGCATCTGAAATCCACGCCAAGATCCCCAGCCCGATGCCGAACCAGATTTCTTTGTAACATTTGAAAAGTTTCATACTTCTTATTTCTCAACTTTGATGCATTACATCTACACGGTGTCCGCTATACCTCTATTTCATCTCAAAAGTAAGCGTCGTCCATTTCGATTCGTAATCTAGGTTCGGGTCCTCAAGTTTGGCCATATTGATAAACTTTACGTACCATTTGCCAGCGCCGATGAGCGGGAGTTTGACAATACCTTTATCATCGCTTCGGAGTTCCGGAGCCGCAACTAGTTTGCCGGTTTCCTCGCGTCCCGCCAGCACGACCTGGCCGGCGAGCGGCTTGCCGTCTTTAAGACACAGAATTTCAATCGTGTCGCCTTTCTTCAATTTATAAGGATTCTGCTGCGGGACGAGTTCGACCGGATAACCGAGAACCGTTTTGTAATCGTCGGTCTGCTTTTTGCCGACTTGCAGGATTGCTTTAACGTGCTTGGCGTAACGCTCTATGGCGTCCTTCTCGAATTCGCCCGTCTTGCGCCGTTCTTCAAGGGTGTCCGGCAAACCGTCTTCTTTGAGATATTCGTTAAATTCTTCCGCTTTTAGAGCGATCTCGCGCGATTTGGTGGAAAGCCCGACGACGTATGTCCCCGCCGCGCCGGTTTTCATATTTAGAAAGGCAGTCGCCTCATCTTTTGTAAAATCGGTTTCCTGGGGATGCTCCCGTTTTCCCGCCGAAACTACGCTCACGTCATTTAGGCGGGCGTAAGAGACCGCTCCTTCGCTCGCTTGAAATGTTCCGTTCATAATCTTCACGGTAAATTTTGAATTCGCCGCGAGGAAAAAGCTGTCGGTTTTAAGAAACAAATCATGGGCGAAAATGGAGGCGACCAAGGAGAGCGATAATATGCAGGCAAAGATAGATTGTTTTTTCATTTTGATTTCTTCACTACTTTATTTCAAACGTAAGCGTCGCCCATTTCGATTCGTAATTCAGTTTTGGGTCGTCGATCTTTACCATATTGATAAACTTGGCGTACCATTTGCCGGAGCCGATAAGTTTAACTTTGAGCATGCCATCCTTGTCAGTACGCACACTGGTTTCGCCCAGCATTTTGTCGGCGGCCTCATATCCCGTTGTAACGATCTGTCCGGCAAGCGGTTTGCCGTCCTTAAGGCAGAGAATATCAAGCGAGCTTCCTTTTTCTTAGTTTGTAAGGATTCTGCTGAGGCACCATCTCGACGGCATACCCAAGAATAGTCTTGTAACTATCAGTTGTTTTATTACCCGCCTGAAAGATCGTTTTGACATATTTCGAATAGCGATACTTCGCGTCTTTATCGAGCTCGCCGTCATGCGTTCGGTTCTCCAGAATATCGGGGATACCCTCGGCCGGCAGGTATTTGTTAAACTCAGCTGCCGGAAGTGCGCTTTCGCGCCACATGGTCGATATACCGGTAATGTAGTTTCCCGCCTCCTTCGGCGTAATGTTCAAAAAGGCCGTGGTTTCGTTTTTCGTCAGGTCCTTTTCAAGCGGGTGCGAAACCTTTCCGGATGGCGAAACGACGCTAAGGTCGGTTAAACGCGCGAAAGTTACCCGCCTTCGCTCGTTTGAAATGTTCCGTTCATCACGCTAATCGAAATCTTTTGGTTGATTTTGGCGAAAAAGCTGTCGGGCTTTAAAAATAAATCGTGCGCGAAGGCGGGCAAAGCCAGCAGCGTGCAAAGTAGAAATGCAGTTATAGTTTTTCTTTTCATTTGATTCTCCTGATTATTTTTTGAGCGCTTTGTGCAATCGTATTGTGCCGAATAAAGTGTTGAAGGAATTTGTTTCTTCGATATTTTCAAAACCAGCATCCGAAATTAACTCCGGCAGAAGTCCGTCAAAGTTGTCGGCAGTCGTTTCAAAACCGTCCAGCAGCTGAATAAAGCGGGACGAAAACTTCATCAACGAATTTGCCGGCAACCCCCAATCAGCAACATGAAATTCGCCATTCGGTCTAAGCACCCGTCTAACCTCGGCCAAAGTTTTCAACTTGCTTTCTCTAGTCAAATGATGAAAGAAGAGGCTCGAAACTACCCGATCGAAAAACCCGTCTTCATAGGGTAAACTGAACGACATTCCCTCGTCGAATCGTATTTCAACATCGAGTTGTCGGGCCTTTTCCTTTGCTAACCTTAATATTTCGGAGTCGCCGTCAATTCCCTTGATTTCGGCTAGCGGCGACTCTTGTTTAAGCAGGATTGTTAGAGTTCCGGTGCCGCAGGCCAGGTCAAGAACATGATGACTCTCGCGAAGTCCCAATTGTTCAACCAGTGTCTTTTTGAAAGTGCCCTCGCGCGTCGTAAGCCGCACCACGGGATCGTAAAATGGCGTCAGCCAACTGTAACTAAGTGCAGGAATATACCTTTCGCTGCTCATTTTCGTACCTATATGCCCTTTGAAAAGATGATTCCGAAGAGTCCCGTTTTCTTGGGATTTTTTTTCTACTATAGTTGCTTATGCAAGTCACGTGCCTGTGTACGAAGCTGGGCTTTAATGACTTCCGCTCTACTGCTCCACGGAAATCGTCTGATAGCAAACATCTATGTTTGATTTTAGCCACCCATCTTATAATGTAATATATGACTCTTCATCTCAATAGTATGGTGCTTGTGACGGACGTTGGTAAGGTTTGAATCGAAAATCGATTCAACTATTTCGGCCACTGGATAGTCAATTGACCGAGGATAACAAGGTGTAACTTCAAAAGCTTAATGGTGAAATTAAGAGAGAAACCTCTAAAACTTTTTACCGGTTACCCTGAGAGACGTCTTAAATTCAGCATATGACAAGCTAAACTCGAGGAACGACGCAACGATTCAATGATGCTTGTAGAAACCCACGCCTTTAATATCGTTCCAAGAGGTCGTTTGATGACAAGCGTAGCATTGATTGACTTTAACATTTTCACAGCATTCGCTGTCTTGGGTGCCATCTCGAGCGGCAACCTTCTTATCAACCATTTCAAAATGCATCATATAGTGGCTAGGCGGGGCTTGATGGCACTGGGCGCAGTCAGTTGAGCGGGGCGATGGATGCTGAAACGCCGGAATTGTCCACTCGCCGGTTGAGTGACATGTTGCACAATTTTGGCCGAGCAGCCCCGCGTGTTTGTCCTTTGTACTATGACAACTCGCACAATTTAGTGCCAACTCTGCCGCCGTGATTTGAGTATGGGCGGGGCGTGAGGTTTCGGATAGGTCTTGTTCTCGAATCCAGTTTACAAGCCCTTCACGTGTCCGCAGCTTTTCATCATCAGCCTGAGCCGCTCCGAGTTCGCGCAGGCCGATATCCGCAAGCGCCGCGTGATCCATTGATGTCGGCCGCCGCTCTATTCCCTGATGCTCGACGTGGCACGCGCTGCAACTCTGAATGTTTGCGTGAAAAGCGGTCGGCTGTCGCTCGAGCAAATCTCTGTTATTGGCATGACAAACGATACAATTTACGGCCTGAACTCCCTCGACTGGCGTATGACAAGCAGCACAGTTGTCCTGCAAAAATGAATGAGCGGTAGACAATTGGCCCGGACTGACCTGCTGCTGCCAGGTAGCGACTTTTCGCAGCGATGAGTCTCGCAAGAGGAACACTGAGATGAAGGCGAGAATGATAAATCCAAGCACGATCAAAAGTTTGATTCGGTTAGTTTTTGTTTTCATCGTGCTTTTAGCCTGACCACCTCAGTCCGAAATGAATTCCCGACCAAATGTGAAGTGCGAGTAGCACGTAAAGAATTACCGATAACGCGATGTGCAGCTTCAATGATCTCCCGAACCAGCGTTTGAACACTTCATGCGTGCGGACCGCATATTCCAGGTCAGTAACGCCCTCAGCCGTGCGGATCACCTCGCCCGCCGGGCCGTTGATAGGGATCTCTATTCCGATTGATGCGAGGCCCGCAACAAAAACTGGTGCGTTGGGCATAACTCGCATTTCAAGCGGTGAGTTTTCGAGAACTCCCCACGCGCTGTCGAGATCGCCCCTGGCGGTCTGCAGCAATACCAGTTTGTCTTTGATTTCCTGATTAATATAAGTGAGTAAATACCGAACCGCAAAACCGCTGACTACGACAAGCAGCATCACCGCCGTTAGGGCGATTCCAAGCGTACTGTCAAACTTGTGACCGGTGTGAATCAACGCAAACAACGGGCCGAGTATTCCTGTATAGACGTGCAGCGTAAGCAGCGTCTGCATCGAAATTCGCCGTATGATACGAGCGTTGATGAACGGAATGCGTTTCGCCACGGGATAAGCCAGAGGAATGAGCATTAGCACTGCGCCTGTTATACCAAACACCGCTCCGAGTCCGCTGCCCGGAAAGCGCGGCGAGCGATGGACGAGGAAGCCCAGCCACGCCAAAAACAACATGCAAATGACTCCGGATAGGATTATGCCCTCCCGCTCTTTCACGGCTACGCCTCCACCACTATGTCGCCTACAGGTTTTGCCTGACAGGCGAGAATAATTCCGTTTGTTTTGTCGTCGGCGTCCAAAGCGTCCTCGACCGCCATCTCGACCTCGCCCGATGTCATCTGGACCTTGCACACGCCGCAGGTACCGACCCGGCACGAGAATTCGATTCCGATACCGAGCTCCTCGGATAGTTCCAAGACGGTTTCATCGACGTGGATTTTGGCCGATTTGTTATTTTTCGAAAACATGACTAGCGGGCCGGTTGCAGGCGCGCTCTTGCTGGCCGTTGTACCTGGAGCACCCGGGATGGGCTTTGTTGCTCCAAATAGTTCGGTCTTTATTTGCTGCGGGGGAACGCCAATCTCGACGAGAATAGCTTTGACGGCGTCCATCATAGGCGGCGGACCGCAAAGGTGAATTCTCCGGGAAGCCAGATCAGGAACGCTCTTAGTAAACAGTTCCCTGTTTAGG
>JANMSP010000509.1:0-3253 GCA_031389475.1 Pyrinomonadaceae bacterium | reverse complement strand
GCAAATTCGCGGAAGCCGGACACAAAATTTATTTTGGCGTTCCGAATGCGTCGGAATACCACGACAAACAATCCTTCGCTCAAGTCGGAAACGTTGCGGATGCCGTGCGTGACGCGGAAGTGATTTTGCTCGCCGTGCCTTATGACGCGGTTGCCGACGCTTTGCGCGAGTGCGGCGACATAACCGGAAAAATTGTGATTGACGCGACCAATCCGCTAATATTCGCTGACGGCAAATTGAGTTTGACCGTCGGCTTTGAAACTTCCGGCGCAGAAAAAGTAGCGGCGCTCGCCGTCGGCGCAAAAATTGTCAAATGCTTTAACCAAACAGGCTTCGGCAATATGGCGCAGCCGCAATACCGGGGCGGCAAAAGCGTAATGTTTGTTTGCGGCGACAATGCTGAAGCGATTGAAACGGTCAGACATTTGGCTGAATCAATCGGCTTTGAAGCAATCACGGCGGGAAAATTGGAAGTCGCGCGACTGCTCGAACCGTTTGCAATGCTTTGGATTCACTTATCATCTACGACCGATTTGAAACGCGATTTTGCATTCGGGCTGTTGAAAAGTAAGGAGTTTTGATACAAAAAACCGACTGTTCGCCGCCTCATAGCAATTCAGCTATGAAAGAAGCAGCCAAGCACATAGTTTGAACTGCCCGCCGGGCGAAGAGAAAAAAAACGGATGGCTGCTGCA
This sequence comes from Pyrinomonadaceae bacterium, assembly GCA_031389475.1. GTDB lineage: Bacteria > Acidobacteriota > Blastocatellia > Pyrinomonadales > Pyrinomonadaceae > OLB17. Next base: position 2,558 of record JANMSP010000509.1, on the reverse strand, counting down.
GGAGTTGATGTGGGTGATCGCCGGATGGCTGTGCGACCTTTAATTGCAAAGAACTTCGGATAAAATTTCGCTGATGACTGTTCGATCTTCAGTGACCTAATTCGAGCGATTGAACTTCGGTATCTTCTGTTCCATTCAGCTATCTGAGACTTCGCTTTATTGATAAGCGGTCGTATCGGGTTTTGGGGTGCCGGCGGCTTCGCCCCAATTCATCTCATTCCGTTTGACGTTTTCCATGTTATCCTGTGACAACTATTTATGCAGAACGTACCCGATAACGCGGCTTTGATTATTATTGATGTTCAAAAAGGCTTCGACCATCCGAAATGGGGAGAGCGAAACAATTTGCAGGCTGAACAAAACATCGAACGGCTTCTTCACGCGTGGCGCGATTCGCAACGTCCTGTTTTTCACGTTCAGCATTTATCAATGAGTCCGGACTCTCCACTTAATCCAAATTCTTCGGGCAGCGAAATAAAGGACAATGTGAAACCGAAGGATTTAGAGCCAGTCATTCAGAAGTCCGTGAACAGTGCATTTATCGGCACAAATCTTGAACAATTATTGCGCGATAGTCGAATCAAAACATTGGTTATCACCGGTTTAACAACACCGCATTGCGTCTCAACAACGACCAGAATGGCAGGTAATTTTGGATTTGACACTTATCTCGTCTCAGACGCAACCGCCGCTTTTGAGATTGTCGGGCATAACGATAGAACGTATTCGGCGGAGGAAGTCCATGATACAGCATTAGCAACATTGCACGGAGAGTTCGCAACTATTATCGACACGGAGACGGTGCTAAAAAACCTGTGAAATCAACACAAAGTCGAAAAATTCAATGGACATGACGGCGAAACATCATTTTTGAAACAGTCTCGGAAACCACGAAGAATTGTTTAAGCATTGATGGACCGCAAAATTGGCGCGACTCGCGTTTTCACCGTGGCACTTCGTGTTGCGAAACGTCGCGCCAAAATTATGTCAAGGTACCTCCTGCAATATTTGTTGATTATTCTAAAGACTCTTTTATTTTGTAAAATATTTGTTTCCAGTAAAGAGCGTCCGAGAGGGTCATTCCTGACTCAGCAATTATTCTACATCTAGGTGTCGCGCTCCCCAATACATTTAAGCCATTTTGCCTAATTTAAGATGCTTCCTAAAAGTGAACATTTTAATTTTTCCTATCAATCTGTTTTCGCTGCCTATGGTAAAAAGCCGCGGCTTTAGCGCGGTTGCCGCAACCCGCCATTGAACACCAGCGGCGCGTGTGGTTTTTCGTTGTGTCGTAGAAATACAGTATGCAGTCTTGGTTCTCACACTTTCTTAAATTTGCTAAATTGCCGTAGCAAAGTAAATCCGCCGCGCTTTCGGCGATTGGCACAAAGAGTTGGCGCGGATCGCGGAAATCGGCGAGGAATTGTTTTTTGTAACCCGTCGCCGTTTGCCGAATTTCCACCGCGCCGCGCTGATTTCTAATTTCACGATTGATCGCCATCATCGCGGTTTTATGAACTGTTTTGCCTTGTGCCAGACGCACAAACATTTCGCGCAAAACGCTCCGAAACTTTAATGCCTCTGCAAAAATGGCCACGCCTTCCGTTTGTCCGCTCCAATCAGCAATGAGCTTTTCCGCTTTCGGCTTTTCCAACAAATGCGCCGCTGCCGCCCACGCCGCAAAATCTGCAAAATCTGTGAGCAAATCCTTAGGCGCGTTATTTTCAACAATTTGAGTATTGATAAAATCAATACTCAAATTTCCAGCGACAAAAAAGAATCCAATTGTTTCGGGTGCTTTTGCTTTTGTCAGAACTTCTTTTGACATAGATCAATTCTAACCTGTCATTGTCTATTTGACAAGTTAGATGATTTTGTATAACTTCCTATTAAGGATTTAGATGGTTAAAAATAAGGAGTATCAAAATGAACAAGATTTTGTTGAAGATGTTTTTGGTCGCGTTGATGATCGGCTTGTGGTCAAGTGCGATAGTTGAAGCACAAACGCGGCAGGCGGCAAATGCGGTCGTCGCTTATAACACGGTGAAAATTGACGATGTGAAAGTTTTCTACCGGGAGGCGGGCGACAAATCGAAACCGGTAATTCTACTGCTGCACGGGTTTCCCACGTCGTCGCAAATGTTTCGCACTTTAATACCGCAGTTGGCGAAAAAGTATCACGTCATCGCACCGGATTATCCGGGCTTCGGACAAAGCTCGATGCCGAAAGTTACTGAATTCGATTACACGTTCGAGAATCTGGCAAACGTAGTCGAAAAATTTACCGATGCCGTCGGACTAAAAAAATACAGTCTTTATGTGCAGGATTATGGTGCACCAATTGGTTATCGGCTGGCAGTCAAACACCCGGAACGAGTGCAGGCTTTGATTGTTCAGAACGGCAACGCTTACGACGAAGGTTTACGCGATTTCTGGATTCCGCTCAAAGCCTTCTGGAAAGACAAAACGGAAGCAAATGCTGTGAAACTACGCCCTCTTCTTGAACTTGAAGCAACGAAATGGCAATACACGCACGGCACGCGCAATCAGAAGAATAT
>JANMSP010000508.1:0-5193 GCA_031389475.1 Pyrinomonadaceae bacterium | reverse complement strand
TGGAAGATTCCGGAATCGGTTTCCGCGTTGAAGCAGGGCGTGATAACGGTTGCCAATTCGAACGTCGCGTGCGGCGGCGGAATTCAGATCGGCAACAAATTCACCCGCTGTATGGGCAGCCACGGCTCGCCACCGCTTTCCTACGCGATCACGCATTCATGTGATGGATATTATTACCGGCTGGCGTTAAAAATGGGGATCGAAGGGCTGATCACGATGGTCGAGGATTTCGAATACGACAAGCGGACCGGCGTTGATCTGCCGAATGAAAAGGTCAGCCAAACGCCGAAGTCCTTCAGATCGTATGTCGAAAAACGTGATGGCGGAAAGTGGAATGACATCGAAACCGTTTTTGCGTCGATCGGCCAGGTGACCGTGAACGTGACACCAATCGCGATGCTGCGGGCGGTATCGAGCATCAGCGTCGGCGGAAAAATGTACGTGCCGCATTTACTTAAGGAGTTCAGAACGAGCAGTGCGATAGGCGAAGCTGACGATCCGAACTATTTTGTGGAGCGGCCGGGCTTTGGATTCCAGCATTCCGAACCGAAAATTATAGAAATGACGCCTGCCCAGAACGATATAGTAATCAAAGGCATGTGGGCCGTGGTCAACGGCGGCGGAACCGGAGCACGTATTGCCATACCCGGATTTGATATTGCGGGAAAAACCGGTACCGCACAGGTTGCCGCGCTCGGAAAGGATGTGGGTAAAAATAAAGATCACGCCTGGTTCGTATCGTTTGCCCCTGCCTATAAACCGGAGATTTCGGTAATCGCCTTGATCGAAAATTCAGGCTTCGGCGGTAGCAACGCCGCTCCTGCGGTCAGGGGCGTTTACGACGCATACTTAGCGAAAAGGCCCGGCCCGCCGATTGTCAATCCGAATTTAGTTGCGAAGAAATAGTTCGTCGAGTATAGAAGTTCGTGGAGTTCATAGAGTTAAAACCCTATAAACTCCACGAACTCTCAAACTCTACAGCTCGAAGATGGCAGCAATAATAGAAAAGCGCGATTTACGGGATTTTGACTGGCTGACGGCGATGCTGGCGGTGGCGATCGCGTGTTTCGGCATTTGGCAGATACACAATGCATTGCCGACCGACAGCGTTTGGCAGAAGCAGATCATGGGCCTTGGCATTGCTTTGGTGGCATTTATCGTCATTGCGTTCAGCGACTACCGTCGAATCATCGATGCGGCACCATTCTTTTATGGTTTCGCACTGCTGCTGCTGCTGCTTGTACTTACGCCACTCGGTGTTGAGGTTAACGGTCAGCAGGCCTGGGTAAAGCTACCGCTGATCGGACAATTTCAGCCGTCGGAATTCGCCAAAGTCCCGACCGTTCTAATGCTGGCTAAGTATTTCGGCTCGCGCAAATCGGGCACGCTGACATTCAAAGAGATATTCGTCGGCACCGCCATTCTGGCCGCTCCGGTCGGGCTGATCATGCTTGAGCCCGACGCCGGCCAGGCGATGACGTATTTCCCGATCCTTGCCGCGATGTTTTTCCTTTCGGCGGTCAAGATAAGATACATCGTCCTGGCTTTGGTCGCGGCCGTGATCTTTATCCCCGCCGCCTATATCGGCGGCGTTCAAAGCGGAGTCATAAAGCGTTATCAGCAGGAACGGATCAACGCCATTATCGATCCGGACAGCGTCGATCCGCGCGGCTACGGCTATCATACGATCCAGTCCATTATCACCGTCGGCAAAGGCGGATTGTCCGGTATCAAAGGCGATTCTGAAACATCGCAGAGTGTCTTGAAATTTCTGCCCGAACCTCAAACGGATTTTATTTTTGCCGTAACCGCTGAGAATACAGGATTTATAGGCTGCGTATCGCTGCTGCTTGCATACGCACTGATGCTTTCACGGATGATCGCGGGCGCGCGCCATGCTTCCGAGCGCGCCGGGATGCTTGTTATAATGTCTATTGTGACGGCTCTATCGTTTCAGATCTTTATGAACATCGGAATGGCCCTCGGATTTTTGCCGGTGATCGGCGTCCCGCTGCCGCTAATGAGCGCGGGCCTTTCGGCTCTTTTATCGACATTTATTGCGATAGGTTTCGTGGTGAGCATTAAGATGCGGCGATTTGTTAACTAGAAAATTAGAAATTTTATGCAGGCAATATTAAATATAAAACCAAATGAAGTTGACGAAAAATTGTTAAATGTCATAAGGGAACTACTGGCTCGAAATGTCGAAATAACGATTAAGAATCAAAACTTTGAGTTGCAGGAATTCAGTGCACCGCCTATTGACGATTTAATGCGGGAGTTCCAGAATGCCGGGTACAGCGAAGATTTTTTGAACGATTTGAGAGAAGGTTTTGAGACGTCCAAAGCTTATGCCAAGTGAGACGAGGATTGAACCCGTTAAAGGCCGAATCATTGAGTATTTGAAAAGGCACCAGCTTGAGAAGAAATTTCAAAAAGCGAAGGAGCTTTTGGAGCAAAACATAAATTATCCGTCTTTGAATGTAGAACTTTGAGAACCAAAGGAGATGAAAGTATATTCATTTCGAATCGACAAAAATATCGGGCGATTTTCGTTTTAACCGGGCAAGAAATTGAAATAATAGCGATCACAAACCATTACAAGTGATTTCGAATGAGGTAGAAAATGGCGAGAGAAATTAAACGAATCAGAACAAAGGAAGTCGAATCGATTTCGGCGGGGCACAGCGGAATGTCAAAGTTTACATGGCTGGTGATGGCTCTTTTGCTTGCCCTTTCGGCAGGTGGGCTGACCGGTGTTCTCGCGTCTTATTACCTTAATAATTCTCGTTATTCCGTCGAAGTTTCAGCTCTTGCGACCTATCGCCCGCCGCAGGTTACAACTATCTACGCCGACGATGGCGAAACGGTTTTAGCTGAATTCGCGATCGAAAAACGTATTCCGATCAAGATCCAGGACGTTCCGCCCAATGTGAAAAACGCACTGATCGCGGTCGAGGATTATCGTTTCTACGATCATATCGGCATCGATCCGTATCGTATAGCCGGTGTTGTGCTCAAGAATATTTCGACCGGAAAAATGGAAGGCGCCTCAACTATAACGCAGCAGCTCGCCAAAAATTTATTTCTTTACCGTGACCAGACCTATACCCGAAAGGTTAACGAATGGGCCGTCGCCTTGCAGATCGAGCGCTTTTATACCAAGGATCAGATTCTTGAGATGTACATGAATTATGTATTTCTCGGTGCGGGCGCTTATGGTTTCGAGGCTGGCGCGCGAACATATTTCGGCAAATCTCTCAAGGATTTGAATTTGGAAGAATCAGCTTTATTGGCCGCGATCCCGAAGTCGCCGGAGTATTCGCCGACGCGGAACATGGAAAAAGCGAAAACGCGTCGCGATGTCGTGCTCGATCAAATGGCGAAGTATGGCTATATTACTGAGGGCGAGGCGAATGCCGCTCAGTCGAAACCGGTAAAACTTGCAGATACGGCTTATTACCAGTCACTTCCGAAGTCCACAGCTTGGGATTATCCGGTTGAAGAGGTACGCAAATATCTCGAAGAAAAATATACGACGCGAGTCGCTCAGGGCGGATTGAAGGTATATACGACAATAAATGTGGAAGGCCAGAAGATCGCGACAAAAGTTGTCCGGGACCGCCTTAGGATCTTCGACCGCGGCCGCAAATGGCGTTCAGATTATCAGAACATACTCGTCGATGCGGAAGGCCAGCCGCTGACGGACGAGAAGGAGATCGCGAAAACACTTAATTCCTTTAAGCACGCCGATTGGTACGGCGACGAATACGATGAGGGCGAATACATTAAAGGCCTGGTCGTTAAGGTGAATCCGGGGTCGGACGAGGTCGGCGTGCGATTCGGTAAATATTCCGCAATAGTTACGGCGAAGAATATGGGCCGAAGCGGAAAACGTCCGAAAGATGAATTAAAGCCGGGATTTATATCTGAGTTCCTTGTAAAAAAGGTCGATGTGGAAAATCAGCAGCTCGAGGTCGAGCTTACTCAGGTTCCCGAAATTCAGGCGTCGCTTGTCTCCATTAATTCGCACAACGGCGAGATCGTAACGATGGTCGGCGGCTACGATTTCCACACGAGCAAATTCAACAACGCAACCCAGGGCCTGCGCCAGACAGGTTCGGCTTATAAGCCTTTTATTTATACGGCGGCTGTTGAAGACGGAATGACACCTGAAATGCTTGTCAGCGGAGCGCCGATCAAACGCGGCGGATGGTCACCGCATAATTACGACGGCAGCCTGAGCCACCCGAATGTGCCGATGAAGATCGCCTTGGCGAAATCGTACAATCTGGCGGCGGTGCATTTGCTTGAGCAGGTAGGAATTCAGGCCGGCGGGCAGATGGTCAGGCGATTTGGAATTACCAATCCGATGGCCCCGAGCCTGCCGTCGGCTCTCGGAGCGAGCGAAGCTTCGCTGTTGGAAATGACGTCGGCTTATTCGGTATTTCCGAACAAGGGAATTCGAATGGCCCCGCACCTTATCCGCAAAGTTTACAGCCGTGACGGAACGCTGCTCGAAGAATGGGATAATTCCAGCTCGAAGGTAACGAGTGAATATGTGGCTCTGACCATGGTCGAAATGCTGCGCGGTGTCACATCCGGCGGCGGAACGGCTCCCGGCGCGAATGCAAGCGGGCATCAGCTTGGCGGAAAGACCGGGACTGTCAACGATCAGACCGACGTTTGGTTTGTCGGTTTCACCCCGACATTCGCGACCGGCGTCTGGATGGGAAACCCCGAACGCAAGGAAAATCTGGGTTCGGGAATGACCGGCGGACACGGCGCTCTGCCCTTCTTTAATGCGTTTATGATCCCGTTTATGAAGGATAAACCGAAGGACAAATTTCCGACGACCCCGGCGATGCCGTCAGAAATAAAGAGCCTGATGGAGCGCAACAAACGGGAAGAACTCGAAAAACTCGAGAAGGCCGATCAGGCCGCAATCAGATCAGGAGCAGCCACGTCGGCCAATTCAAAAACCACAGGCACCGTCACGGCTGGTACGGGCAGCGAGACACCGCCGGCAACCGGCACGGATGTTCCAACAAATAATCCTGCCAACGACACGCCGCCCGTAATAAAGCCGCCGGTCACGCAGCCGCCGGTTAGAAATCCGGATCCGCCGCCCGCACCCGATAAACCCGAAGGCGCTAAGCGAAAAGGCAAGAAAGGAGACGGATAAAATTTTAG
>JANMSP010000476.1:0-4487 GCA_031389475.1 Pyrinomonadaceae bacterium | reverse complement strand
ATAAAAGGCAATCCCGTAATCGCGGAAGTCTCTTTGGTACTCCTGCCGTCATTTGGACAGCGGGGACATGGTGACACCGCCCGAAATGCGGGAATCGCGGCGTACCTGCAAAAGCCTGTAAGACAGGCGCAGCTTTTTGATTGTTTGGCGACGGTGACCTCCGGATCCGCTCCGTCAGGAAGTGTTCGTAAACTGGTCACACAGCATACTTTGGAGGAAAATAGAGTGATACGGGATAAAAGCTCGGCAATTTTGAATGCCCGAATTCTGGTGGCGGAAGACAATCCCGTGAATCAAAAAGTGGCTCTCGGCCAGCTCGAAAATCTCGGCTACAAGGCGCAGGCCGCAATAAATGGGATTGAAGTGATGAAGGCGGTCGAATACGGAGATTTCGACATAATCTTTATGGATTGCCAGATGCCCGAAATGGATGGTTTTGAAGCCACCGCCGAGATCCGCCGCCGCGAAGGAAACACCAGGCGGACGGTAATCGTCGCGATGACCGCTAACGCTCTGGAGGGCGACCGCGAAAAGTGTATTGCCGCCGGTATGGACGATTATTTAAGCAAGCCGGTTAAGTCCGGAGTTCTGAGTGAAATGCTTGGGCGATGGCTAAAAGCCGCGGCCGAGACGCCTTCGTCTGGACCAAATGGTGATTCGAGAGCAGTGGATCTGTCTATCATCGGCAGTCTTCGTGAAATGCAGCAGGAAGGGAAACCTGATTTCGTGACCGAAGTAATCGATCTTTTCCTCGAAGATGCCGCATTGCAGCTCGAGCAATTGCGTGCTGCGCTGGCCGCGAACGATAGCGAAGAACGCAAACGTCTTGCCCACCTAATTAAAGGAAGCAGTGCGAACGTCGGTGCGGAAGAGATGACCCGGCTCCTCGATGATCTCGAACACCGGGAAATAAATGTCGCCGATGGCAGAACAGCCTATGAAAATCTGGATAACGAATTCAAGCGGGTTAAAGCGGATCTAATGACCGAAAGACAGGTACCCAGCGAATGAATATTTTGATTGCAGAGGATGATACGGTATCACGCCGTATTCTTGAAGAAACATTAACCAGTTGGAATTACGATGTAACCGTGACAAAGGACGGTTTGGAGGCATGGGAGATACTTCAGCGTGACGATTCTCCGATGCTTGCCATACTCGACAACATGATGCCGGGAATTGACGGCTTTGAAATTTGCCGCAGAGTAAGGGAGCTTAATAAGGTGCAAACGCCTTATTTGCTGCTTCTGACAGCGATGAGCTCGAAGGACGATGTTGTTCGCGGTATAGAGGCCGGGGCGAACGACTACCTTACCAAACCCTTTCACCGTGAAGAATTAAGAGTAAGGGTCGCCACCGGTGTGCAGATGCTGGGACTTCAGGCATCGCTTTTCGAACGTGTTCAGGAATTGGAGTCCGCACTTGCACAAGTAAAGCAACTTCAGGGAATCCTGCCGATGTGCTCTTACTGCAGACAGGTCCGCGACGATCAGGATTACTGGCAGAAGGTCGAGGGGTATATCGAGGACCATTCCGAAATTCAGTTCAGTCACGGCATCTGCCCGGATTGTTATATAAAAGTTGAAGAAGAACTGAATGAACGTAGAGATCGGCGGTCTGCCAAATAAAGCCAATGGTCCGTAAAAAAAAATTATAAGACTAAATCTTGTCGAAATCGACGTACTGTGTCTAAATACTAGTACTGAGTTCCTAGCCCCCTCCGAAAGATCGTATAGTTCGACGCAGCTCATCAACAGCGTTTGCCCCTAAAAGCTTTAAGTTTTATGCAGAGTACAAATTCCCACTTGGTCATGCATCTACAGGAGATAGCCGATTTAAGCGGCGAGACACTTTCGCCGAACCTTGAGTTCGTTCATTCCGAAGGTGCACGCCAGAGCCCGATCCTCATCGTCGATGATGAACCGCAGATACGAAATTTACTTCGGGAACTCTTAACAAAAGATTATGATTGCTCGGTCGCTTCATCCGCCGAAGAAGCGATTTCATTTATTTCAAAGCAAAAATTCGATGTTATTATCAGCGACATAAATTTGGGCGGGATGACCGGCGTAGATATGATCCCGCATGTGTCGGCGATCGATCCGGACACGGTAGTGCTGATGATCAGCGGAGACCGAACGATCGATTCGGCAATAGGCGCGATGCGCGTGGGTGCTTTCGATTATATAAAGAAGCCCTTCGAATTCGATCAGGTGCTTCTCGCCGTCCGCCGTGCCTGCGATCATCATTTGCAGTTGGAAGGGAAACGGAAACACAAGACCGAGCTGGAGCAACTGGTGACGGAACGGACCGCAAGGTTGAATTATCTTGCGTATCATGACGAACTTACTCACCTGCCTAACCGTGCGTTGTTTGAAGACCGGTTCAAGCAGGCAGTATTTCAAACCCCGGAAAATCAGATCATTGCCACGGTTTTGCTCTCGATTGACCGTTTCAATAACATCCGCGATTCATTGGGCCACGGATATGGAAATAAGATCCTTATCGAATTAGCTGAAAGGCTGGTAAGGAATTTCGGAAAAGGCTCCACCGCGGCCAGATTCGACGGCGACGAATTCGCGATATTGATCGCACAGCCGGGTATGGCGGAGATTTTGGCCATCGCTGAAAATATTCTTCACGAACTAAGACGGCCTTTTAATGTTGCGGGACAGGAAATTTTCATCACGCCAAGCATTGGTATAAGCATCTTCGGCGAGGACGGCGGCGAAATTCATACGTTGCTTAAAAACGCGGGAGCTGCGCTCTCAAGCGCAAAGGAAGACGGCGGAAACAACTTCAAATTCTACACAAGCGAAATGAATTTGAGGGCCGTGAAGCGTCTGTCCCTCGAAAATGATCTTCGGCGGGCCATCGAACGTTCAGAATTCATCGTATATTATCAGCCGAAGATCGATACGGCTTCGCGGCAGATCGTTGGAACCGAGGCCCTGGTCCGCTGGCAGCATCCTGTGCTCGGACTTATAGGGCCGGACGAATTTATACCGGCCGCCGAGGAAACAGGCTTGATCGTGCCCATCGGCGAATGGGTATTGCGTGCGGCATGCGCGCAAACGAAATTATGGCATGACGAAGGATATGCTTTGAACGTAGCGGTAAATCTATCGGCTATACAATTTGAAGAATACGATCTGGCAGGATTAATTACTCAAATTATTGCCCAGTCGGGCCTTGACCCGCATTATCTCAATCTCGAAGTCACCGAAACATGCATCATGGAAAATTCAGCCGATGCCTTCGAAACATTGAGCCGTTTACGAAAGTTAGGCGTGAAAATCTCGATAGACGATTTCGGAACAGGCTATTCATCACTCGGATACCTGAAAACGCTGCCGATCGACGTATTGAAGATCGACCGTTCATTTATCCGGGATCTCACCCACAGCGTCAATGATTCTGCTATGGTCTCTGCCATCTTAACGCTCGCACACAATCTTAATTTAGAAGTGGTAGCTGAAGGCGTGGAAACAGAGGAGCAACTCGCGATACTTAAAACGATGAAATGCGACGAATGGCAAGGATATCTGTGCAGCCAGCCGCTGATGGCGGATTTGCTGAAGAGTCTACTTACAACATAGCGTCCTATTCTATTGGTGTTGGTTTTCTTTGCGTTCCTAGCGGCTAAGATCTGCGGCTTTGCGTGAGAAAGGGAGAGGTTTCACGCCAAGACGGGTAGGACGCCAAGGAAGACTAAGAAGAAAAAGGACATCTCACAAAATAATAAAATTTTGAGATCTGCTTGATTAAATAATCGGCCCGCGTAATCTCTACTTCTATTGCTCGTATTTTTTAACAATTCTTGCCAAAGTTTTGCGGTCGATATTTAGCAGGCGGGCGGCGGCTTGTTTGTTGCCGCCGGTGTGAGCAAGCGTCTGTGCGACGTATTTTGCCTCCATCTCGGCTAGAGGCACAAAGCTCTCGCTGGGCTGCGAAGCCTGAAGGCTCGAATTCTGCAAATCCTCGTATGTCAATTTGGCAGGTTTTCCGCCGTCGAGCAGCCGCGTTGGAAGGTGATCAGGATAGATAGTATCGTCGGAAAGCGAGACCGCTCTGAGTACTGCGTTCTCCAGCTCGCGAATGTTGCCGGGCCAGGCGTATCCCATAAGAAGCTCACGGGCGGATGATGAAAATTTTATCGGCCCGCTATCTTGTCCGAGCACTTTTTTGCCGAAATGCTCTGCTAAAAGCGGAATATCCTCGACACGTTCTCGCAGTGGCGGAAGGTGAATCGTAACCGCGTTCAGACGGTACATTAGATCCTGCCGGAAGCGGCCTTCACGAACTTCTTCCTCGATATCGCAATTCGTCGCTGCAATCGCCCGAACATCCACCTTCACGGTACGGTTAGATCCGACGCGGCGTATTTCACCCTGCTGCAGTGCACGAAGTAGCTTGACCTGGAACAAAGGGTTCGTCTCGGTTATCTCATCGAGCAATATTGTGCCGCCATCGGCTTCTTCCCATAA
>JANMSP010000456.1:0-18252 GCA_031389475.1 Pyrinomonadaceae bacterium | reverse complement strand
GTCAAGGAGAGCGACGGCGGCCGACCGAACGTTTCGTATGCGGTCAGCAGAGCCACAGAGTGAGTGCCCTTTTCGCGGGCGTTAGCACCGACGCGCTAAGTATTCCGAAGCGGGCGTCCTGATATCACTTCAGACTTTGGGTTGGATTGGACGAACTTCGCCTGATGACGTTACTGTCGAACGCAGCTCCGGCCGTACTTCGATCTTTATCACCGTGACCTCCGGGGTGTCCTTGCGGGTCGCGAAGATGCTTCCGATAATAACGATCAGCAGCAAAGCCGCTACCGAACCGCCGATGATGATCTTTTTCTTACGGCTCAATGCCATAGCTTAATTTCCCCTATTAACGAAATTTATTGATTCTTTGTTGGTTATCGGCAATTTCTCGCCAAAAGTGCGTCAAGCCGTTATTACGAAGGCATTATTGCCGATGTTTCAAAAAAGTGCAGCTGACTTCGACCAGAATTTTGTCGTAAACCCGAAAATTTGTACTTTAACCTGTATCAACCTACGATTTACGATTTACGAACCGACAATTAACAGGTAAAATGCATTAGCCCTCACGAGAAGAGGCCGAAATCGAATTTAGTCCCAAAGGTTATATAAAGTAAATGGTAAGATGCCAATCTTGCGGAACGGAAAACCGGATAGGTTCGCAGTACTGCGATGAATGTGGTACAAAACTGGTGTTGAAGCCCGATAACGGCAGCGGCCTGGTAGAATCGCGGTCACCTGTTTCGAGCGGGTCGGGAATCCGCGCGGCGAACGTTACGTCTGTCGGGATTTCACCTCTCGTACAATCCGAGGCGCCGGAATTCAGACCGGTCGACGAAGCAGATCAAAAGACGAAAGGAATCCACGCCCGGCTTATAATAGAACGCGGAGCATCTGTCGATACCGAATTCGACCTTGCCGCCGAGGAATCGAATATCGGCCGGTGGGACGCCGACAACGGTATTTTTCCTGACATCGATCTTGATGCGCACGATCCTGATGCAAAGGTTTCGCGGCGGCATGCCCGCATTATTTTTCGCAACGATGTATATATGGTGGAAGATCTTGGTTCGACCAACGGGACTTTCATCAATCGCGGCAGGCGGCTGCTGCCCGGCTCGCCGCAGGTCTTGAGCGAAGGCGACGAGATCATCGTTGGCAAGACGTTTTTGCGGTTTCGTATCAATAGATAAGTTTAGAAAACTTCGTATAAAATAAAACAATGACTTGCCACGAATGCGACTCTGATGTCGCGGAAAATGATGCTTTTTGCCCGTTTTGCGGGATCACGCTGCAACGCCCGGCGGCAACGTCGACAGTGATCGAGGATTCGATGGATAGCACGATTATGATCCAGCACGCGGATCTGCCGGCAATTGCCAATCTAGTACCGGCTCCAGCCGAAGAAGTGAGAACTCCGCCGACACCTTTTGCCGCAGAGCCTGTGGCAGCTGCTCCCGAAGTATTCGATACTCCCGCATCCGATTCCACGATTGAGGAATCTGCTATCGCCGAAAAATCCCCCGTTATCTCGGGCTTTGCCGAAGAAATTCCTGCCCCACAGATATTAGGCAATTCATCGAGAACGGCCGATCATTTTGCGATGCCAACGTCAGATTACATTTTGCCTGGCAACGAACAACCCGTTTCCTCATTCGAAGAGGCGAGTGTTCCAGCTGACACTCAACAATCGGAAGAAGTTATTCCGAATAATGTTATTTCGGAAACACCGATACCGGGCGCGGACATTGAAATTCGTGAACGATTGACGGATTACAGCTCGAATGCTGATGCGGCAAGTGAGGTAGAAGCGGAAACTCCGAATGCGGAATCGTTTGATAATTCGGGCATGCAACCGTCGGAACCCGATCCTTACCCGCCGATTATCGAAAACATGCCGCCCGCGAGAAGTGAGGACAGCGAGTCAAATGAGACTCATGAAGACACAGAAAGGCCGAATGAAGATCTCTACGAGGCGCGCATCGGCAACGATAATACAGGCATCTCCAAGCCGCTGGAGGATCTGGAGATACACGACAGTTTTGGTACAAATTCCACCTTCGATTCGGTAAGAATAATGGAGAACGAGCCTGCGTTTTCCCAGGAAAACGTTGCAACGCGAATCCCATCGCTTCCAGGCCGACCCGATCCGCATACGCCTGCTGCAACGGCATTACAGGAAAGTACCGAATCCGCCCCAAGTTCCGCTCCGATCCCGCCGACTGCCGAACGCATCGGCGTCGATACCGACGGCAAGAAGGGCAGCAAGCTGAAACCTTTGACCGAAGGCACAATCCTGAATAGTAGGTACGAGATCGTCAGAAAGATCGGCGGGGGCGGAATGGGCGCCGTTTACCTGGCGAGCGATAATAACCTGGGCGGCGTGCTGCGTGCCGTCAAGGAAATGGTTCAAACGCATATTGAAGAAGTGCAGCAGGATAAGGCGATCAACGATTTCAAGCGCGAATCGATGATCCTGTCGACGCTCGATCACGTTTGCATCCCGACCATCTACGATTATTTTTACGACGATAAAGAAAGCCGCTTCTACCTTGTAATGAAGTATATTTCCGGCGGCGATCTGTCGTCGCGGCTTCGTTCGGCACCGGAAGGGAAGATTGATGAAAAAGGCGTCACCGAATGGGCGATCCAGATAATAGATGTTTTAGATTATCTGCATAATCAGCCGACGACAATCGTCTACAGAGACCTCAAGCCGTCAAATATCATGATCGACGGCAACAGTGGCCGCGTTATGCTGATCGACTTCGGCATTGCCCGTTCTATTCATCAGAAGGAAGAAAAAGGTGTCACTGCTGTTGGCACGATGGGGTACGCTCCGCCCGAGCTTTTTAGCGGCAATGTCGAACCGCGATCGGATATTTACAGCCTGGGTTCGACAATGTTCCACCTGCTAACCGGCGCTGACCCGCAGAGTAATCCGCTGCTAATCTTCGATTTTCAAAAAAATCCGAGGCCGCGACAGATAAACCCACAACTTTCCGATCAGATGGAACGTATTTTAATGCGTTCTGTTGAATATAACGCGGATGCGAGATTTGGTTCGGCGGCGGAAATGAAGGGCGTGCTCGAAGAACATCTCGCAAATATAAAGTCGGGCGATCTGACTTACGGAATCGTCGCCGTGCCGGCATCGGTCAGCCTGGCAAACCAGAATGTTTTCTGCGGATTCTGCGGGCAGAGGATCGTCGCGACCGATCTTTTTTGTGCATTCTGCGGGGCAAAACAGCCGATCGCGCAACAGGGAGTTCATTCCGAGATCTATTCGCAGGCTTCGGCAACCGCGAAATTGCTGATCGAAGGAACGAGCGAACTTAATGCGCCGCAATATTCGCTGCAGAAAAATGAGACGTTGGTCGGCCGCCGCGATCCGATGTCGAACATATTTCCGGAGGTCGATCTTTCTAAATACGATCCGCAGACCAAGATCTCACGGCGTCACGCCCGAATCTGGCGGGACGGCAACAGCTATTTGGTCGAAGACCTCGGTTCGTCAAACGGAACGATCCTGGCATCCGGCGTTAGCGATGCACTCCGCTTGCCGCCGCACAAACCACATGTTCTGGCGAGCGGAGACAAAATAAAGATCGGTGATACCACGCTGTTTTTCGTCGTCGGATAGCCGGACAAGTTTTTTATGATTGCAATCGCAGACCAAGCTGCTCCAATACCAAAATCGAGCCCGCGTGAAACCGTCGTCGATTTTTCTCCCGAACGGCTAAAAGCCCCTTTTTTATTGCGATGCGGTGCTTTGCTTTTGGATTATGTGTTACTGGTTTCAATTCCCGTAATTACACTTGTGGTAAGCAGATACATGGGAAATGACGGAGCAAAGCTTTTAAGCAACGAATTATATAGTGCGGGCTGGCTTATTGCCGTTCTATTGGGAATTGCGAATTTCGTCCTACTACCGATGTTTGCCGGACAAACTATCGGCAAAATGCTGACCGGCATTCGGATCGTCGGCCGTGACGGAAATCCTGCGTCGGCGGGCCGGATCGCGTTGCGGCAAACATTAGGATATTTGCTCACGGCAGTTAGCTTTGGACTTGGATTTTTAGTGTCGATTTTCAGCGGAAAGGGACGCGCTCTGCATGACTATCTGGCCGGTACTGTTGTGATTTACGCCGATAAGCGGAGCCGCTAACATTTGTATTGAAATTATCTGCGTCAAGGGTAGAAATTAGGATATTTTTTGTCAGTGTTCTTTGTGTCTTCACTTTGTGATCTCCGTGGTTAAATCTTTGTTAACCCAAAGACCACAGAGGGAGGACACAAAGAACACCAAGAAATCAAAGATGAGTGAGAAGTCAAAAAAATACTCTTGACTCAAATAGGTTATATGCCCCAGCTAATATTCAAAAATACCGATCGATCCGACGAGCGCGTTCCGCTCGCCAGGCTTCGCACAACTATAGGCCGGTCCGCACGCAGCGATCTGTGTATTCCCGATGCATTTGCCTCGAGACTGCACGCGGAAGTCCGGCAGGAAGGCGACGGTTTCTGGCTTCAGGATCTGGGATCGGCGAACGGAACACGTTATAACGGATCCCCGGTCAAGACGGCCGTACCGCTGATTTCGGGCGGCGAGATCCAGATTGGCGAAACTACAATTGTTTTCGATGATGAGCGGCTACGGATCCAATCGGGTTCCACGCTTATCGCCGATCACACCGAGGCACTGGACCCGTCGAAAACGATCGCGCTGAATCATCGGAAGAATCCGACCACGGAGTTTCTGGAAGGCCAATTTTCGACACGGACGGAGCTTCTTGCGCTAATAAGTAAAGTGGGAGTCGCTTTATTATCAGCAACTGGCCTCGATGAGACGCTGGATCAGGTTGCCTCACTCGTCTTCGAAGCCGTACCGGCCGAACGCTGTGTCATTATGCTACGCGATGAAACCGTAGAAGACGGTATGAAGATAATGGTCGCCCGCGTTCGCGGCAAGGAAGAAGCCATTGAGGAAGTGAGAATCAGCCGCACGGTTATGGATGAGGTTCTCAAACACGGTAAGTCCGTGTTGACGGCCGATGCCCAGCACGACCCGCGATTTGCTCATCAAACCATGGCTCTGCAGGGAATCCGCTCGGTGCTCGCCGTGCCGCTAAGCGTGGATGAGCGAAATATATTCGGCCTCATTTATGCCGATTCACCAACTTATGAAGCGACTTTTTCGGAAGAACATTTAAATATTCTTACGACTTTGGCATCCGTCGCTTCTATCCGCGTTGAGAACGCATCGCTTCTCGATGAACGAATAGAACGCGAAAGAATGGAGTATGAGTTGGAACTCGCGACCGAGATTCAGCAGCGTTTTCAGCCGTCGCAGCCGCCGATTGTCGAGGGATATGAGCTGCAGGGAATTTCATTTTCATGCTACGAGATCGGCGGTGATTATTATGATTTTATCCCGCGTCACGACGGAAAAATGCTCATCGCCCTCGGCGACGTCTCCGGAAAAGGCACTGCCGCCGCGCTTTTAATGTCATGCGTACACGCGGCAATGCATGCTCAAGTCTCGGCGAAAAGCACCCTTGACGATACTATCAGTTCCGTAAATCAGTATTTGGCAGATAATACGCCGGCGAATAGATTTGTCACTCTTTTTGCGACTGAACTCGATCCAAAATCCGGTCATTTAAAGTATATTAACGCCGGCCATAATCCTCCGCTGATTGCACGGGCAGACGGAACTATAGCGCAGCTTTCTTCGGGCGGATTTCCGCTCGGAATCATGCCCGGAGCTGAGTTTGAGGTCGGCGAAACGCATTTGGAGCCGGGCGAAGCCCTCGTTATCTACTCAGATGGTGTATCGGAAGCAAACAATCCGAAGGACGAAGAATTCGGCATGGAGAGACTGACGGAAGTGGTCGGAAAGCATTTTCGAGCGTCCGCGGCAGGACTGCGC
This sequence comes from Pyrinomonadaceae bacterium, assembly GCA_031389475.1. GTDB lineage: Bacteria > Acidobacteriota > Blastocatellia > Pyrinomonadales > Pyrinomonadaceae > OLB17. The sequence continues at coordinate 12,326 of JANMSP010000456.1, read as the reverse complement.
GACAAAGTCGAATCGGCATTGTCGGATTTCACGCAAACAGCCCCGGCAAATGACGATATAACTCTTGTCATCGTAAAGCGTGTTTAAGGAAATTACCCGCGAATAACGCGAATCGGCGCGAATGAGGAAAGAAAGATTCTTATTCGCGCTGATTCGCGTGCTAAATTCTTGAACTGCGATGGCTCAATTGTTTGCTAGCTCCGAGTAAAGCCACGCCTTTGCCATTCGCCATTGCCGGTTGATCGTCGGCACGCTAACGTTCATTACTTCAGCGGTTTCCTCGATTGACAGGCCGCCAAAATATCTTAATTCTACGATCTTCGCTTTCTGCTCATCCATCGCTCCCAGGGTTTGAAGAGCATCGTCGAGAGCGATAAGCTCCGCTGACTTGTCGTGCGAAACGATAAGTATTTCTTCTTCAAGCGGCAGTTTTTCCACTACGCCGCCGCGTTTGTCAGCGGTATGCTTGCGGGCGTGGTCCATTAAAAGCCGCCTCATCACCTGTGCGGCGATACCGAAAAAGTGCGCACGGTTCTGCCATTGCACTTGCCGCTGATCGATCAGCTTCATATAAGCCTCGTGAACGAGAGCGGTAGGTTGGAGAGTGTGGTCAACCCGTTCCCGCCGCAAATAGCTTCCGGCGAGCATGCGAAGCTCGTCATAAATGTGCGGCAGTATTTGATTGACGATATCCTGATTTCCGTCGGTCAATTTAATCAGCATCTGCGTGATTTCGTTCGGGTCGTTGTCGCTCATTCTTTTCCTGGGGCTGAATTCAAGGCAATTATAAGTAAGAATCGATATTCGTGCAATTTTTTGTTCGCTTAGTTGATACGTTTCGGGAAATCTCTACGCGTGAGTTTGTGAAGGGACGCAAAACCATAAAATACCGATTCGAAAGGAGATTGACATGAAATACACTATCTTAAATCTTGCTATACTTATAGTTACTCTAGTTTGTGCACCGACGGCTTTTGCCGATCTGAAAATAAAATCGAAGCAGACGGCGAGTGGCCAGACCTTTGAAAATACGACTTATATCAAAGGCAAGCGGTCGCGTGCCGAATCGATGAACGGAGCAATGATCAATATTACACAGTGCGATCTCCGTCGTGGCATCCAAATCAACCCGAACGCCAAGACCTATATGGTCAATCCGTTCGCCGACGCAGTCGAAACGAAAACAGTTTCGGCTTCCAGTGGCAAAACGAATGGCGTGGCGGAAAAAGGCGGAAAAGTAACCACGACCACAACGATCAAGGATACCGGCGAAAGAAAGCAGATGTTCGGTTACACCGCCCGCCACCTCATCATCACGATGGAAATGGTTTCGTCGCCGGATGCCTGTAACAAAAGCGACATGAAGATGACAACCGATGGCTGGTATATCGATTTCGAAACCGGTTTCGATTGCGAGCAGAGCTACGGTCCGTATAATTCCGCAAATAACAAATCGGTAGGTTGTCAGGACAAATACGAAATGAAAACGATCAGTACGGCCAAGCGCGGCTATGCGGTTTGGGAGAAAATGACGATGTACGATGAAACTGGCAAGGAAAGCTACTCGATGATTAGTGAAGTCATAGAGCTTTCGAAATCCACCCTTGATACCGCGCTTTTTGATGTTCCAGAAGGCTACAGGGAGGTTTCAGATGCCGCATCAATGTACAACATGGCAGCGGTCGGCGGCTCATCCATGGGAAATTCGTCGTCAATGACGATGTATGAAGGTAGCTCGAAAGTGAATTCCGGAATGGCTACCAGCGTAAAGGCAGCGGCAAATATTACAGCAGCCGGTAACCAACCCGTCGGTCCAAAGAAGCCGGGCACGATCCGCATTGGCTTGTCCGGTGTCAAAACTGGAGCAGTAGGCGAAGGTCTAAGTGCAACCGACCTTTCGGCCGCGATCCAAAATTCGCTGACGGCCTTCTTAAAAGTGCCGAATCTCGAGGTTGTGCTAATAGAAGCAAAAATTTCTTCCGCCATCGATGCCGAAGCAAAATCAAAAGACTGCGATTACATAATCTACGCAACGGTATCGCATAAAAAAGGCGGGGGCGGCGGTTTCGGGATGTTTAGCAAAGTCATCGCACCGGCGGTCGGAAGCGTCGGTTCTGGCGGAACTGGCAGCCGGGCTGGAAATATAGCCGGCAGTATCGCAACCCATTCGGTCGTTTCGGCCGGAGCTTTGGCGGGCAATGTGAAATCAAAGGACGAGATCACTCTCGATATTAAACTCAACCAAACGAATGGAAATTCAGCACTAGCAAAGGTTTACAAGGTCAAAGCGAAATCTGACGGGGAAGATATAATCTCTAGTGTAATCGAGCAAGCCGCTCAAGCGATTTTTAATTCGGTTGGTCGATAACAAAGCTAAAAAAGGGGCAAATCGACTTCAGTTCGATTTGCCCCTTTCATTATGGTGTCTTTCGCTTAAACGGATTTTTGTTTTGACGATTTCGGTGCAGCCTTTTTCGGACTCTTCCGAGCCGGCGTTTTAGTTTTAGAAGACAATCCCGCCGCTTCACCGCCCGCAACTATCGCACCTTGGATTGCTCCGGTTGCCGCTCCTGCCAGGGCTCCTTGTGCTAAATCGACCACAACCTCGGTCGCGGCCGCTAATATTCCTTTAGCGGGAGCTTTTCTTTTAACCGGCTTTTTAGCCCCGGTCGTAGTCTTATTAGGTGCAGTGCTTTTCGCGGACCTTACCGTCTTTTTGGATGCCGCCTTCTTAGCCGTCGTTGGTGGAACCTTAGCCGAAGCTTCCGGTTTTTTTGCCGCTGCTTTTTTCTTCGGTGCCGATTTGGCAGAAGATTTTGTTGTTTGTGTATTCATATTTCCTCCATTTGCTGCCTTACCGGCACTGATTTTACGCCGAGGCCGATTGAGATTTCGAGAATGATCTCTTCTCGGCTTCCATTTCCTTGCCTAATTCTTCGAGCACGCTAGCATCGAATTGCTCTTCGACCATAACAAACATCTCGCCTTCCTCTTCCATCACGTGATGTTCGATATCTTCCATCAAAACTTTAAGTTTGGGTTCGAATTTTTCGCTTTCATCGGATAGCCCTGCCAATTCACGCAAGAACATCTTGGCCTGGCGATGTTCTTCGATGCCTTCAAGGGTAATATCCTTCAATTCTTTATCACCTTCAGCGATCAACTTCGGGTAAAATATCTTCTCTTCAATATGCGTGTGCACGTCTAATTCGGCCTTAATCTTAACAAAAATTGCCGGATGTTCCTTTTCGTCGGTTGCTTCTACTTTCTGAAAAAGTTTGCTTACAACATCGTGATCTGCCTTCAAAAGTTCTACTGCATTCATATTTTTGTCCTCCGTAAACGTTCTGGTGTCGAAGGGCACAATTGCAAGTGGTGTGCCAATTTATGGAGTGCAGATAAACAAACGATGTACAAACCCGTCGCAGATCAAACTGTCTTAAAACGGTACACATAATACGAAGTTCCGTGGAGATGCTTATTTGGAAAGCGATTTGTACCGTTCAAAAAATGCAGGACAGCGGAACCATTACGAGTAGTTTAGCCGCTTAACGGGCGGCAGAATTCACTGTAGAGAAAGTGAATTTACGAATGGATCAAAAAGCCTATCCCATCTCAAATTTACCAACGTCTCTATCTTTAGCCTGGATGTCCCGCAATTACGATCGGCCGTCCCTGCCGCCGATCTAAAAGGCGAATTCAAATTTGGCGCTCCGACTGGGAAATGAGGCTAACGCAATGAAAACAGTTCTGAAAGAGAAATTGAATTCATTTGTCACGATTTTGCCATTCTGAGTTACGGCACAATTATGTCAAACGAACCCAAATACTGGATCGACAACAAGAATAATTTGACGATTTTGGATCGCCGCAACACCGCCTATTAACATACTTGCGGGAAGCGAAACGTAAAAAAGATAATATCGCCGATAACGGCCGTAATCTTAGGAATTATTTGAAGAGGCAGACAATTGCAGATATCTATTCAGGGTCGTATCGAAAGCGGCCATAAATGCGCTTTTGGTTATCACTTCGTCGCAGCCGGCAATGATAGCGGACATTTTCATATTTCCTTCGTGCGATGAAACGGCGATGATCGGGATCAGGGAGGTGGATTTTTCAGCGCGGATGGCACGGGTCGCAGCCACGCCATCGTGAACCGGCATCGCCAGATCCATTAGTATTAGATCCGGCAAGTGCAATACGGCAAGTTTAACCGCTTCGAGGCCGTCACCGGCTTCGAAAACCGTGTAACCTCTCATCTCCAGCAACAGACGCAAGGCACTGCGAATATCCGGGGCATCCTCAACTAGAAGAATCTTTTGTGACATTGGTGGACAGAACCATTATTCTACCGCAACGCTTAAACCGATGTAAACAGTAAAGTTCGGTTCAGGCATAAGCCGGGATCATCATCAATTTGTTTTCGCGAGCTTTGCAGCAAGCTTCTCGAAGCCCGGATTGCTCCGCAGATTCGCAAATCTAGGTTCAACCTTGACGAGATTGAAGCTGTGATTGACAGCCGTATCAGCGCGTTCGAGCCATTCGATCGCCTTATCCGTTTCTCCCAGAGCGTTATATGCCAGTGCGATCTCGAAGGCAAAGCCGAATGGATTACGTTTGATAGACGGAACCGCAATTGCCGTTTCAAGCTGCTTGAGGTTCTCCCGGCGGTCGCCGCTGATGGCGGAAATCTGCACTTCAATTATTTTCCAGCCCGGATCGGATCTGGTGCCGCCGCTGTAGCTTAATTCTTTGTTAAAGGCTTCCATTGCCGAATCCGCGTCTTTCAAAGCAGTGAACGACCAGCGCTTTACCTTGTGCGCGGGAATGGACGTTTCGTCGATCGCGAGAGCGGCGTTGCTTTCGGCAATTGCCTTGTCGAAATCTCCGTTCATATAATAAATGACGCCTGCCGCAGACCTTATCGACGAAGCACGCGGATCAAGCATTTGCGCAGTTTCAATTTCGCTGACCGCGTCCACATGCTTGCCCATCGCCGCGAGCACCAACGCAAACCAGTGATGCGACTGCGCATATGACGGATTCAATTGAATCGCCCGGCGGAATTCGAGCTCCGAACCGGCACGGTCGCGTTCGGAATAGAATTTTACGTACGCGAGGGAAGCGTGAGCTTCGGCAAGATTGTCGTCTATGGCTAAAGCCTTTCGGGCGTTTTCGGCGGCTCGTGCATAGGCATTCGGCGGAGGCTCAATGTCGTATAAATTCAAAAGCGCGTAAGCATCCGCAAGTCCTATGTATGCCAGTGCAAAATTCGGATCATTTTCCAACGATTGCTCAAACGTTGCGATTGCCTTTCGCAGACTCTCACTCGAACGGTCCGTGATTTGAAATCGGCCAATGAGGTAGAATTCATATGCGGCCGCACTCTGCGTATAACTCTTCTGCACTTGCTGCATCTCAATCGGCAAGGGTTTTACGCCAAGCGAAGTCCACACCCTTTCAGCGAGATTTGTCTGCATTGCAAATAGATCGCCTTCCACCGCCGTGATTTTTTCGGCCCAGACAGCTTCCTCGGTTGAGCTATTAATCAGCTCCGCGGAAAGAACCGTATTCCCATTTTCATTTACTAATTCGCCGCGAAGGATATAGTTGATACCGCTTTCAGCCGCGATTCCAGCCGGAGACAGTTCGGCCATCGCGCGTCCGCTACTAGCGGAAATTACTCGAAGACTCTTGATATTGCCCAATTTATTCGTAAGTGCATCCGCTAATCCCACACCTACTTTATTTCCATCGTCTCCCACAGTTTTGAATGGAAGGACAACCAGCGACGGATTTTGAAATGCTCCGGGCTTTAGGGAGGCTCTAATATCGTTCGAGATTCTCAAATATAGATAATATGTGCCCGCGGCGATGGGAATTAAGAGCAGAATTACCAGAGCGAAACCCATCGCCGTTCTTTTGCCTTTTGACTCCGTTTTTACAATGCCGCCATCCGTATGCTCGCTTTCTTCGATTACCAGCGTCGTCAGATTATGCATTGTGTCCGGCTCGGCGAATGATTCATCCGTCTTGGGACCTTTTCCATCCAAACTTTTCGCGAGAGGGCGGTAACCCGTTTTTTCCAGAATTGCTGCAAAACGCGGATCGCTGCGCAAGAGGTCAAAAACCGGATCGATCCAAAGATAATTTAGCCACGCCTCTTTAATGTCGGCGGCTTTTTGCAGCGAAGCTATCGCCCGTTCTTTGTCATCGAGGTAACAGTAAACAAGAGCAAGCTGATAAGGCGAAACGTAGCGCGTCGTGGAGAGGGATAATAATTCCGCGATCTTCGCTTCGGCAGCATCGGTATCCCTATTCGCCGCGTAACATTCGGCTTCGGAAAGTAGGGAAAAAATGCTGCCATCCATCAATTCGATAGCCTTGTCATTCTCCTTGATCGCGAGTTTCGTTTCACCCGTAATTCGATGAATTTTACTCAATCCGTAATAGCCGAAGCTATAGCCCGGAAACTCGCTAATTACACGCCGGTATCGTTCGGCGGACTCCTCGTAGCGGCGGGCGTAGTATAATCCCCAGGCGATATTATGATGATTGAAAGGCGTCCGCGGATCGAGATCGACGCTCCGCCGTGCAAAATCGAGTCCTTCATCAAACCGTCCTTCGGTAAACATTACGATCGAATACCAAACGAATGCATTAGCGTTGCTCGGATTCAATTCGATCGCCCGCCCCAGATGGAATTCGGCCCGCGACCATTCATAATTACCGGCATGCAGCGAAAACCCTAAACTCGCGTGGGCTTCCGATAGATTTTCATCGAGTTCGACGGCCTTTGTCGCCGCTTCGATGGCCGGCAGATAACATTCCTGCGGTGGAAGCACGCCGAGAATTCCCAGCCAGTTGTAATAATCCGCTATTCCGGCGAAGGCGTGAGCATAATTCGGGTCGGCGGCAATCGCACTGTGGAAACTGACAAACGCTTTAGCGAATCCATCTTCGGTGAAGCTGTTGAAATGATATCGACCGCGCAAGTAATGCTCGAAGGCTTCCGGAACTTCCGTACCGCGTTTGCCGAATTCCTCGAGTTCGCTTCCGGTCAGTTGCGGCAATAGAACTTCGATAACTTTATTCGCCAGCGTGTCTTCGAGGGTGAAGACATCGGACATTACTTCGTCAATCGATGTGGCCCAAACCGCCACATTTTCCGCGACGTTCAATAGCTGGACGGTAACACGTAAACGATTCCCGGATTTCTTTATGCTGCCGTCGAGAATGTAATCGGCGTTCAATTCGTTTCCCGCCCGTATTGGGTCGATCCGGTCGTCGCCGAAAGAGAGAATCGAGCTCGTCGGCCGCACCGCAAACCGCCGGACTTTGCTTAATCGCGTAATTAACGCATCCGCGAGCCCAACGCCGAGAAATCGGTCGTCTGTATCGCCATCGCCGGAAAGGTTTAAAAATTTGAACGGCAGCACTGCCAAAGCCTTGCTGTTTTCAGGGAGTTTTACTAAAGACGGCGATTTATTGGCGGATTTCTTACTCGAAAATTGCGGAGCCTCAATTTTTGAACCGGCTAAATGCCGCGATATGTCCTTTGAAAATTCAGCGACTGATCCGTAACGCTCTGACGTTTCCTTGCTCAGAGCCTTCATCAAAATGTCATCTACATTTGCCGCCAGTTCCCGCACAAGCTGGCTCTTCGTTGCGGCACGGGCGAGAAGAAAACTGTCCTCGGAGTTCGAATATTTAGGTAGCCTGTTTTCACGAACGCCGATGATCCGACTTGGATTCTCAGGCATTATTTCACAGACGACCTGCGTGACCTCATGAAGCGCTCTGCCGCTGAAATTGTACGGCCGATGACCGGTTAGCAGTTCGTAAAGTAGTACGCCAAGCGAATAGATATCACTGGCAGGAGATACGTCGTGCCCCCGAACCTGTTCCGGGCTTGCGTAATCGGGCGTCATCATCCGCAGCATCGATGCGGTCGGATTTATCGATTCGTGGATAAGATCGGGATCGAGAATTTTCGCGATACCGAAATCGAGCAGCTTCGGATTTCCGGAATTATTGATCAAAATATTGCTCGGTTTGATGTCCCGGTGGATGATCATTTTGTCGTGAGCATACTCGATCGCGGAGCATATTTTTTGAAATATTTTCAAACGGTCGCGCGTTCCGAACTTCTTTTTGTCGCAATAGTTATGAAGAGTTTCGCCCTCGACAAATTCCATTACAAAATAAGGAATATTCTCGGTCGTAGTTCCACCGTCGAGGAGGCGGGCAATGAAAGGATGTTCGAACGATGCGAGTATCTGCCGTTCGTGGCGAAAACGGCGGATGATGAAATCCGAATCCATCCCGCGTTTTATCAGCTTGATCGCGACCCTCTGCTGAAATTCTCCGTCATCGCGATCAGCCAGGTAAACGGCTCCCATTCCTCCGCGGCCGATCTCACGTGTCACACGGTAGACGCCGATTCTTTTGCCAAGAAAACCATCGCGGTCCGAATCGCCGATATTACCGTCGAGCGAATCCGAAATTTCCTTTTTGGCGGAGGTGTTTAGAAATTTGCTGTCGGTCCAGACCGGCGATTCTATGAAATCATCGGCGGAATCGGAACTTGCCAGAAGCCTTTCAACCTCGACTAAAAGCGCCGCATCGCCGCCGCATTCCGCGAACACAAATGCACTGCGTTCAGCGAGTGGAAGATCAATTGCCGTTTGAAAAACAGCCTCGATTTTTTGCCATCGGTCGGGGGTCATCTGGCAGACATTATAAACAAAAAGAGCCGGATTAACCACGGACCGGAAAGTACGCCGGCGAGGAAAGGGACCAAATCCGATCACTCGCCTCTTCGCACTGAGCCATATATGTTATTAACCGAACCGGCAAAGGTAATCCACTCGGCCAAAGTCAAGGTTTCGGCACGACGGTTTGGATCGATGCCGCTTCTTTCGAGTAATGCTTTTGCGTCTTCAAAATCAGCTTTGAAATTATTGAAGATCGTTTTTCGTTTTTGTAGAAAACCTTTGCTGACGATCTTGCGGAACAGGACCGGATCCTCAATCTGAGTATATTTTGGGGTCAATCTGATGACGGAACTCATTACCTTCGGGATCGGCTGGAAGGCCTTTCCGGGAACATCGAATAACTTTTCCGAGTCGAAGTTCGCTTCGACGAGGACGGAAAGAAACCCGCGTTCCTTGTGTCCGGGACGGGCCGCTATGCGATCGACGACCTCACGTTGGAACATTAAAATGAGTTCCGAGAATACGCGCCGCTGATCGCTCAATCGCTGAAGTATCGCGGTAGAGATATTGTAAGGCAAATTAGCCACGAGCTTTGCGGGTCTGGCGTCTCTCAGAATGTCCGCAAAGTTCGCTTTTAGTGCATCTACGTCGACCAATTCAAAGTTGCGGAAAACGCCAAACCTGGCCTGCAAAACGGGAATAAGATCGCGGTCCAGTTCGATGGCGATGACCTTTCCGGCACGTTCAAGGAGAGTTTCCGTCAAGGCTCCGCGTCCGGCCCCGATTTCAATCACCGTTTCATCACCGTTGAGATTCAAAGCCTGAATTATTTTGCCGACCACCCGTTCATCGACCAGAAAATTCTGCCCGAAAGATTTTTTAGCGAAAGGCTGTTTTTTGTATGTTGGGGCCATTTTCTCTTGTCGGTACCGCGAGCGATAGCGACCGGGTTCTTTGAAAGGATAAAGGATAAATGAAGAATCTGAATCGCCGACTTTGTCCTTTATCCTTTCACCTTTATCCTTTCCAAGCTATCGCTCCCGGTTCTGACGCTTCAAACCGGATATCCCGTTATCTCAATATCGCCGCCGTGATTTGCGAGTTCCACATTGCGAAGCCGAAGCGCGTCGTCTAAGTCAGCAGCGCCTTTTCCGCCTATCGCGAGCGGGGCGTCGCGGCCGCCGATAATTATCGGGGCGATCATAAGGGTGACTTTATCGACGAGCTTTGCGTCACAGAATGCACCCGCGATCTCAGTCCCGCCTTCAACCAGCACGCTTTGAATTTGGCGGACAGCGAGTTCGGCAAGAACACGTTCCAGATTTCGGCCACCGTTTTCGATCTCTATTACCTCGACGTTTCGTCCAGAAAGGCGGGCGATCTTCTCGTTATCCCCGCAATTTGTGAATACGATAGTCGGAATCTCGTTTGCGGTGGCGACGAGCGGCGATTCGAGCGGAATTCGCAGGCGGTTATCGAGCACAATGCGGACGAGCGGACGTCGGCGAGGCTTTCCGCTGCGGTCGGTCAGGCTGGGATTATCGACAAAAGCAGTGTTTGCTCCGACCAGAATTGCATCGTGTTCGTGCCGCAGATCGTGAACTCGTTTGAGTGCGTGCTCATTCGAAAGAGCGGTCGAAACGCTATTGTTCAACGAGATCCTGCCGTCGAGCGACATTGCGAGCTTCAAATGAACAAACGGCCGTTTTTTTCGATGCCAGCAGATGAACTTCTCGTTTTGTCTTTCGGCTTCTTCTCTAAGAATGCCCGTGATAACTTCGATCCCGTTGGCACGCAGTTGGGTAAAACCTTTGCCGGAGACGAACGGGTTCGGGTCTTCGATTGGGCAGACGATTCGCCTTATCCCAGCGTTTATCAGCGCGTCCGTACAGGGCGGGGTCTTACCGTGATGCGAATGTGGTTCGAGCGATACATAGGCCGTCCCGCCTTTAGCTTGTTTACCAGCCTGGTTCAGACCGATGGCTTCGGCGTGAATAATTTTATCGTAAATGTATGTACCTTCGCCGACAGTTTCCCCGGACGCAGAAACGATCACGCAGCCGACAAGCGGATTCGGCGAGACGAGGCCGGCTCCTAACGCAGCCAGATATAAGGCATGCCGCGTCATCAGCAAATCGAAATCCAACATTTCCATTTAATTAAAAAGGCCGTTCACGTAACTTTCGGCATCGAAAACCATCAGATCATCGACCTGCTCTCCTATTCCGACATATCGGATCGGGAGATTGAGTTCCTTTGCGATCGCGACCGCTATTCCGCCTTTGGCGGTTCCGTCTAGTTTTGTCAGGACGATACCGGTTACATTGGCGGCCTTCATGAACTGGCGGGCCTGTTCGAGGCCGTTCTGGCCGGTGACCGCGTCGATAACGAGCAGTGTTTCGTGCGGCGCCTGAGCTACTTCGCGGGCGGCGATACGCTTCATTTTTTCGAGCTCTGCCATCAAATTCGATTTATTGTGCAGGCGGCCGGCGGTATCGACTATTAAGACGTCAGAGTTTCGCGACTTGGCGGACTGCAATGCGTCGAATAAAACGGCGGCCGGATCGGTGCCGTGTTTCTGCTGAATCAGCGGAACTCCCGCACGCGTCGCCCATATTTCAAGCTGCTCGGATGCGGCTGCCCGGAATGTATCGGCGGCACAGATCAAAACTTCATTTCCCTCGTTCTTTATTCGCTGGGCGAGCTTTCCGATGGTCGTGGTTTTGCCGACGCCGTTAACTCCGACGACCATTAGTACATACGGCTTGATCGTTTCTGCAACTGCGGTTTCAGATGCGACACCTGCTTCGGTCGAGTGATGAAGAATTTCGAGAAGCTCGTTCTTCATCACCGCTTTTAAAGCTTGAAGGTCATTGATCTCGTGACGAGAAACGCCTTTGCGGATCGCTTCTAGAAGCTGCATCGTGGTTTGGACGCCGATGTCGGTCGAAATCAACATCTCTTCAAGTTCGTCCAGAAGTGCTTCGTCGATCTGTTTGCGGCCTTCGAAAATCGTATCGAGCTTGGTGTTTATCGAATCCCGCGTTTTCGCTATCGCCTTCGTAAAACGGACACCGATCTCTTTTTCTACAGCTTCTTCCTGTTTCTTAAGTTCCTCGATCGATTTATCGAGGCCCAAAACAGAGGTCGAAAACTTGTCTTCCTTATTCCGCCGCCAAAAAAATGCCATATAAATTTACAGACCTGATCAAACTGAATTTTTAAGTATAAAAAAATACCGCTAACCAAACAACGGCGATTTCACGATACGTGTTGTAAACGGCAACGGTTTCTTGTAAAAAAGAGTTTGGAAAAAAGTGTATCCGTTTCGCCGCGAGTGATTGGCCGGCCTCAGTAATTGTTTTATTCAAATGCGCAGCACAAGCAAAATACCTTATATATTCACTACCGCTCTGTTTATCCGGGCGATCTACGGCTTTATGTTTTCGTGGGTATCGATCGATTCGCAGCACTACATAGATGTGGCCGTAGGCATCCGGTCCGGCTCATTTGCCTTTATGGGCATTTCTGAAACCTCCCTGCCGCTGCTGTATTCACTGGTCGCGTCTCCGTTTCCGACGGTCGAAGCCGCACTGCTTGCACAAT
>JANMSP010000445.1:0-2045 GCA_031389475.1 Pyrinomonadaceae bacterium | reverse complement strand
CCTGTCAATGACAGTGGCATTGTATTGGGCCTTGTAATTATGAAGGATTTTCGAGCCGCAGGTGGTTTGAAGATCTTTTGTGCAAATGTTGTCTTTGACGGCGATGGCAACGCCGTTTAATACAAGGTTGCCGCCGTTCGCGTCCAGTTCCGCGGCGCGTGCCAATGCGTGTTCGTTTTCGATGGAAAGGAACGAATTGAGTGTTTCGTTCAGTTTCTCGGCTTTTTTCAGCGTGTTTTCGATGTTTGTCTGAAATGACATAATATTAAAAAGTCTGTTTTCTTAAGCACCAAAGGGGCGAAGGTAATTTAGCCTGCGGCATCGCCGCAGGAAAGCAAGAGCAATAAACGAAGCACCAACGGTGCGAAGTAAAATGTTTCCCAAAATTTACACCACCTCGTTCTTGGGGGCGCTGCCAAGTTAAGGCTGTAAACAATTGATTACACAAGGCTTAATGTCCCTGAAAGGGACGAATGTCAATATTTTCGTCAAATTTGTCCCTTTCAGGGACAGAATTCGTCTGGTTCGCTGTCGTCGGGTTTCACCCGACGCTATTAAATGCGTCCCTTCCAGGGACAAGAAGTGCTCTAGAATGAATACTTTGCAGCCTTAAGGTTGGCGCCAATAGGGCGTTGCCCCGGTCTATATTGCGACCGCACCTTTGGTGCTTAGGCCGATGCTAATTGATTACCTTGTTGACCAGCCATTTTCCGTCCTGCCTGACCGTTTCTACCTTTATTTCTTTTTGCTCGCTCCGTTCGTCTGTCCGCCAGAAAAGTACGATCTCGAAAACCGTCCTATCCGGCGAAATTACCTCGCAGCCGGCGGTGCGGAAGGCCTTTGGGTAATCGGTCGAGTTTGTCGTGAATACGTCGTTCTCCGTCTGCAAATTCTCCAAAGATCTCGTCAATTCGGGCGTCAGGAATTTTTCGCGAAGCTTCAGATTCTCCGGCGTTAATTTCATATCCTTGGCGAAATGAAACGAATAAAATTCCTTCACGGTGCCGCGTGATTCGGTGCATTCCGGTGCTTCGAGATTGGGAACGCTGCAGGAGGAAGAGTAATAAGCAATAAGCAGTAAGCAGTAAGGCAGGAAAACGGAAAGTTGTCTCTTTGCGGCATTTATTGCTATTTGCCTATTGCTAATTGTTTTACTCATAGTACTTTCGGCACTTGAAAATGTCCCGCGACACCGGCTGGCGCCTGATCCAATGCGGCTTCCTGGCCGAGCGATGGAATCTCAATATCCTCGCGGTCCGTTTCCGTCTTTTGCCCTTCAAGCGTCAGACCGCCAAGCATCGGTTCGATATTATCGGTGTTTAACTCATTTAACTGTTCGATATAGCTGACGATCTCCGCCATTTGCGGCGTGTACAATGCCACTTCCTCGTCTGTAATTTCGAGGTGCGCGAGCTTTGCGATTTTTCTTACGTCCATAAAAATTGTAGAAGTGATTGAGTTATCAATTATCAGTTATTCCGATCTGTTTCTTTCGTGCGAGCCCGCTGCCGGCGGCCAACAGGAATTTTTCGCGGAGATTATCATCCGCTATTGCCTTCGCCGCCTGCCGCAGACCCGATGTTATTTCCCTTTTTGCAATTGCTTTCTCTTCCGCTGCCGAAGTTTCGATTGCTGCTGTTTGCCGGGCATTTTCAACGATTTCAGCATCGATCTTAAACTCTATGAATGTCACGAGCGACGATCCAAGCGCGGAATTTAATTTAAAGATCATCTGGCTGCTCAAATCCTCGATCTGCCTTCGCCAATTATTATCGGTAACGGCAACGAAAAGCTTCTTTTTTATCAGCTTAAACGGCACCGCGTGGTTACCCAGCGATTCGCCGGCAATCTTTCGCCAAGCGGCGAACACAACCGCTTCATTAGCGAAATCGCCGCCGTCTATATCTTTGAAAACTTCGGGCAATGAACGGAAAATATGTTGCATTTGTGATCTGGCTTTTATCAATTATCATCTTAATCGAGAATAAAAATAAATGCTAAATGGAAAACACTCAATGATTAACCTGCCGAAACTGGTCCTGGCG
>JANMSP010000434.1:0-4096 GCA_031389475.1 Pyrinomonadaceae bacterium | reverse complement strand
CTGTGCTCCCGGCGGAGCGTTTACCGGTGCCGCCGGTGTTCTGGACGCTGTCGCGGAATTTGCCGGACGATTCGCGCTGTTCGCGGTTTGCTGCGATTTGTTGCTGATCCACCATCCGGCCCCGATCAATCCGGTTCCGAGAGCTACGACGCCAAGCACTGCGATCAGGACTACGCCGATAATTATGTATGGAACATTGCTGCTTTTCTTTGGTTCGTTTTTCATTTATAAAAATGTACGTTAGGCTCGCGAGCCTGCCGGTTTAAAGATTGAACAGGATCTTGCATGTCGGTTCTACTAATTAATACATTGCAATCTAAGTTTTTAATTTTTTTGTCGCGTAGCGACTCCATGAACTTAGCCGTGGGTTTCAACCCACGGAAGGCAAAAAAAATTACTTTGCCGCGTCAGCGGCAACTGAATTAAATGCGAACCTCAGCCGTCGCTACGCGACGCAGGACGAATACAACGTGCCCGTGGGTTGAAACCCACGGCTAAATTCATCTGATCGCTACGCGATCGTTTAAAACATACTTGTCGGGTTAAGCCGTCTAACACCATACGCTAATGGCAATTTACCGGAAATAACGGTCAACATTAACTAACGACTCTCAGACGCTTTTTACCGACACGCCTTCCTTCAATCGATTCCAGCGAATCCTTTACTTTTGTATAGATGCCGTCCGCATCCAATCCGTATCCTGCGAGCAGAACTTTCGGATCGCCGTGCGTCACGATCTCATCCGCCACGCCCATTCGTACGACCTTTACTTTGTCCTGCAAACCGTTCTCTTCCAGCAGTTCCATGACGGCAGAGCCGAATCCGCCGGCCAAATAGGCTTCTTCGACGGTCACTATTAATTGATGACTATGCGCCAGATCGAGGATCAATTCGCTGTCTAAAGGTTTGACGAAGCGCATATTAACGACGGTTGCTTCAATTCCGTCCTTTTCAAGGCTTTCCGCCGCAGCCATCGCCGGATATACCATCGAGCCGTAAGCCAAAATCGCTGTCTCGACCCCGTCGCGAAGCATCTCGGCTTTTCCGATCTCTATTTCCTTTGCGGGAGCATTTATATCGACGCCAAAACCGCTTCCGCGCGGATACCGGATCGCCGCCGGCCCCGGATGCTCGACCGCCGTCAGCAGCATATCGCGCATCTCGCCTTCGTCCTTCGGCGCCATTAAAATGATGTTCGGATAACCGCGAAGGTAAGCAATATCGAGCAGCCCATGATGCGTCGGCCCGTCCGCACCGACGATTCCGGCACGGTCCATCGCGAATGTGACATTCAGATTCTGCAAACAAACATCGTGGATTATCTGGTCGAAACCGCGCTGAAGAAATGTCGAATAGATCGCGGCGACCGGCTTTAGGCCTTCGCAAGCCATTCCGGCGCAGAAGGTAACAGCGTGCTGCTCCGCAATACCGACATCGAATGCCCGTTCCGGAAATTTTTCGAGTATCCTATCGACGCCGGTTCCGTCCGGCATCGCCGCTGTAAGTGCAACGATCTTTTCATCCGATGCCATCAATTCGCACATCGTTTCACCGAAAACAGCGGTGTATTGCGGTGCGGCGATCTTGCTCGATTTATACGGCAGCCCGGTTTTCGGATCGAACGGCCCTGTCGCGTGATAAGCGTAGTAATTCTTTTCCGGATTCGGGAAACCTTTGCCCTTGGTCGTGAGTGCATGAACGATCACCGGCCCGTCATCGACCTTTTTCGCTTCCTGTAAGGCCCTGACCATAGCCGGGACATTATGGCCGTCAACATAGCCGATATATTTAAATCCAAGCTCGTTAACCAAAGCTCCCGGCAAAACCGCTGCGGCGATGGCATCCTTAACCGATTTCGCCATGCTGCGGAGACGCCCGCCGAAATGCGGCACACTTTCGAGCGCATCACCGATCTCTTCTTTCAAATGCTGATAGCTTTGCGCTTCCTTAATGCGGTTCAAATATCCGCTTAAGGCGCCGACTGCCGGAGCGATCGACATTTCATTGTCGTTCAATATTACGATAAGACGCGATTTCAAATGCCCGGCCTGATTTATCGCCTCCATCGCCATTCCGCCGGCGAGAGACGAATCGCCGATTAGGGCGCAAACGTGAAAGTCTTCCTTTTTCGTATCGCGGGCGATTGCCATCCCAAGCGCCGCCGAAAGCGAAGTCGAAGCATGCCCGGCGCCGAACGTGTCGTATTCCGATTCGTCCCGCCGCAGAAAACCGCTCAAACCGCCGGCCTGTTTTATCGTGTGCAGTTTGTCACGGCGTCCTGTAAGAATTTTGTGCGCATACGCTTGATGTCCGACATCCCACACGAGCCGGTCATCCGGAGTGTCAAAAACGTAATGCATCGCCACCGCCAGTTCTACGGCGCCCAGGCTTGCACCCGTATGTCCGCCGATGAGCGAACATGTGTCGATTATAAACTGACGCACTTCGTCGGCGACTTCCTGCAGGTCCTCGACCTTCAATTGCCGAAGATCGGCCGGCGAATTAATTTCTGATAAAAATCTCATTAACAATCTCTCGCTGTTCGAATACCAAATTTCGCATTTTAGCGTGTACAAAGGCAAATGTTAAATGCGGAGCGGAACATCGATTTTATTATATTTGGCGGAATTTTACATTTCTTTACAAAAATAAAACTTAAATCTTTCGGCCAAATGCCCGGACTCTACGTCAAAGATACGCAAGCACAAGCTAACCCACTAAATTAAAGAGGTATAAAATGTCATTAAGAACCAAATTCTTCACAATTGCTGCTTTGGCCATTGCCACTGCAACATTCTCGACCTTTGCTTCGGCACAGGATACATCTGCCAATTCGTCGGACAGCGCACAAACTCAGGAAAAGAGCGACCGCAAAGCTTACGGCAAACGCGGCAGCCATTACAAAGGTATGCGCGGCGGGAAACGCGGCGGCATGCGCGGACTTCGCGGCCTCGATTTGACTGATGCTCAGAAGGTTCAGTTAAAGGCTATCCATGAAAGTAACCGCCCGAACGATGCGGTCAGACAGGAAATGCTGACCTTTCGCCAGGCAAAACGCGATGGCACGCTGACGCCGGAACAGAAGGAAAGATTTAAAGCCATAAGAATGCAGGGCCGTGAAAAGGCCGAAGCTATCCGCCTCCAGATCGAAGGCATCCTTACCGCCGAACAGCGTACACAACTCGAAACCCGCAAAGCCGAAATGCAGAAAAAAATGCAGGAACGCCGCGAACTTCGCCGAGAGAACAAAACCGACAACCCAAACGATAACTAGTTTCGTGCCCACGCAAAAGCAGTAAAGGAATATGTAAATCTAATTCTTTTACTGCTTTTTTATTTTTGCCCGCGAATAACGCGGATCGGCGCGAATAAGAATTGTTATTTCTTATTCGCGCCTATTCGCGTTATTCGCGGGCCAATTCCCAGATCATCTAACTACGGCCGCCGTTCCCGGCACGCATTTACTCGGATCTGTAAACAGGTATTCGACGATGTGCTCCACGTGTATCATCTTCGCATTCTGCCTTGCGGGCCCGAATCTAATTTTACGCGCCGCCCTGACCGCCGCACCTGTCAAGCCTTCCGGCAATTCCGTAACGACATTAATAAAACCGATGCGCCCGCCCGCGAGAAATCTCACCTTCAACGCTACCGTTCCGTAAATTCCGGCCTCGCGAGCGGCATCCGTATATTCGGCGGGAGGCATATCCGTGATCCTCACGGGTTTAAGGTCGGCCGGATGTCCTTCGACAATGATCTTGCCGCGGCCGTTCGTTTCACACGGCTTGAACTGCGCGTTAACGCCGGCCCCGACACCGAGCAAAAAAACACAGAGCAATACCTGTGTAATTCGGTAAGCATCCCTGTTGTATCTTCCACCGGGCATCGCTGCCTCCCCGGGACAAAAACTTCGTCCCCGACCAAAATAACCCGCACGAGCATATCAATTGCGATCTGTAATTACCGGACGCAGATTACGAGCGGATTTTGCGGATATTTCTTTTCAATTTATGCGGATATTCTACCACGAAAATTAACCTATGGTTCATTTCTTTTTTATTACGCTCAGATGGCTTTATTGCGGCTATCATAGGC
>JANMSP010000427.1:0-15896 GCA_031389475.1 Pyrinomonadaceae bacterium | reverse complement strand
ATCGTCATTTAGGCCGGCACGCCGCGGTATCGCGAAAATAAGCCGCTGATAACGGTCGACGAGCTGATTCCAGGCGGCCTCGCTATTATCGCGGCACCGCTTTACCAAAACCGAATCCGAAATGGCATTTTGATCTTTTTTTTCTTTAGGCACTCAGCCTACGATTCTGAAATACTTTTCTCCAATACGCAAAAGCCGTTTAATTTACCCGCTTGACTTCATCTGCAACGGCCGAATTGAGAGATAAATCACCAACGCAAGCGAAGTACACGGTCGTAGTCAATTTGCCGGTTTTTAGACCAAACCAATCTGCTAAAAGCTAACAAGCAAGTTAATTTTCTTTTTCAATCGGGATTACGTGAACCGCGGCGTCTTTTACTTCCGACAGGAATCGATTAATCACCGAGCCTTGCCAAAAAATTTGCCATCTTGAGCGTGCCGATTGGCCGAATATGACGTGGGTAATTTCGTGCTCGCGAGCAAATTCAAGTAGGGTGTCCGCCACGCAGGAGGATTTGAGCTTAACTACGGTCGCACCGAGCGTTTCCGCGAACTTAATATTTTCCTGAAGGGTCGCGTGTGCTTTTGGCGAAATGCGTCCCGGTTCTTCGCCGGGCATCTCGACGTAAACGGCAAACCAATCCCTGTATGCGTGCCGCCCGACAATTCGAGAGCCGGTTCTAAGCAGCTTTTTTGCCGAACCGCGCGACGCCATACAGACCATTACCTTTTCCGGAATGACAGCCTGTTCGAGGCCTTCTCGCTCGCGGTATTCGTGATCCTGTACCGACTGGTGCTGCGCGACGTGGCGCAAGGCGAGTTCGCGTAAAGTAGCGAGATTTCCTTTGCGGAAGAAATTATTCAGTGCCTGTTCGATCTTTTCGACCGAGTAGATCTTCCCCTGCCTTAACCTCGTTCGCAGAGTATCGAGCGAGACGTCAACGTCGATCACCTCATCGGCGCGTTTGAAGAATGAGTCGGGCACTGTTTCGCGTACGTGGACATTCGTCGTCCGGCTTACAATATCATTCAACGATTCGATGTGCTGAATATTAACGGCGGTGATAACGGAAATCCCGTTCTCCAGTAGCTCAAGAATGTCTTTGTATCGCTTGTTATTCTTTGAGCCTTCGATGTTTGTATGCGCTAATTCATCGACGATAGCAACTGCCGGGCGGCGCTCTATGACCGCTTCCAAATCCATCTCATCGAATACTGTCCCGCGATAGGTCAACTTTTTCGGCGGCACGAATTCCAGGTCCTTTATCTGTTCTATTGTTTCCGCGCGCCCGTGTGTTTCGACCGCGGCGATAACGACATCAATGCCCTGTTTTTTCAATTGATGCCCGTCCTCGAGCATTTGATAGGTCTTCCCGACACCGGCCGCCGCACCTATATAAACCCGCAGTTTAGCTCTCTCGTCCTCGTTGACCATTGCGAGAAGCGATTCCGGCGAAGGACGCATTCCTCCGCTGCGATTGGGTATTTCAGTGACTACGGTATCAACAAACATAATGCAGTTATCGGTTGTCAGTTGAGAGTTTTATTTAGTTCCAAATTTAAGAGTAAAACGTTTACTCGCGGCTCGCCTAAAATACCGAACTGACGGTTTTCGGTAAAGCGTGCAGCGATATTCCTTACCTCCGCTTCAGTCATTCCGCGTTCGCGCGCGACGCGGGGAACTTGAAATTCCGCAGCTTCCGGTGAGATGTGCGGATCGAGGCCGGAGCCGCTGGTTGTTACCAGATCTGCGGGAACCGGCGCGTTTGGATTATCTGCCTGCACGGTCTCAGCATCCGCTTTGATTCGGTCAATGAGTTTCTGCGAGGTCGGGCCAAGATTGGAACCGCTTGAAGCTCCGGCGTCATAACCGCTGCCTGCAGCGGACGGACGTGAATGAAAGTAACCCGCTCCGGTAAAATTCTGGCCGATAAGTTCTGAGCCGATCGTGCTGCCGTCAGCACCTTTAATCAGCGAGCCATTTGCCTGATGCGGAAATATCACTTGACCGACGCCCCAAACGGCGAATGGGTAGAGAACGCCAAGCACGAAAGTGAAAACGGGTACCATTAGAACCGATGTAATTAAGTCTTTCATATTGGAACGCCGGCTTCCAGCCGGCTATAAACGCTGAAGCGTTTGAGTAATACCCGCCGGCAGGATGCCGACGTTCCTCATGCCAAACCGAGTGAAGTTATTATCAAATCAATGATCTTAATACCAATGAATGGGGCTACTAATCCTCCAAGCCCGTATATCAACAAATTTCTCTGCAAAAGCGATGACGCCGACATTGCCCGATATTTAACGCCGCGCAAGGCCAACGGAATCAGTCCGATTATAACCAGGGCGTTGAATATAACAGCCGACAGTATCGCCGACTGCGGCGTCGCCAGCCCCATAATGTTTAAGGCATTCAACACAGGAAATGTGGCCGCGAACATTGCCGGAATAATTGCAAAATATTTAGCTACGTCATTAGCTATCGAGAACGTCGTGAGTGCTCCGCGCGTCATCAAAAGCTGCTTGCCGATTTCAACGACCTCAATTAGCTTGGTCGGATCGCTGTCGAGGTCGACCATGTTTCCAGCTTCCTTTGCCGCCTGGGTGCCGGTGTTCATCGCCACCCCAACATCTGCTTGGGCGAGTGCCGGAGCATCGTTCGTTCCATCGCCGGTCATTGCGACGAGTTTGCCGTCGGCCTGCTCGCGTTTGATCAATGCCATTTTGTCTTCGGGCGTTGCCTCGGCGAGAAAATCGTCAACACCTGCCTCAGCGGCGATCGAAGCGGCGGTCAAAGGATTATCGCCCGTAATCATCACGGTCTTGATGCCCATTTGCCTTAATTGATTGAATCGCTCACGCATTCCGCCTTTGACGATATCCTTCAAATAAATCACGCCGAGCGGCTTGTAATTATCTGCCACGACGAGCGGTGTACCGCCCGCACGAGCGATCTTTTCCACTACTTCGCGTAATTCCTGCGGAGACTGCTGACCATTTCCTGTGACATATTTTTCAATTGCATCGACCGCGCCCTTGCGAATCTGTCGGCCATCCAGGTTAATGCCCGACATTCGCGTTTGGGCGGTGAACGGCACAAACTCGGTATTTGCGGCAAGTTCTTTGACCTCTCGTCCACGAAGGCCGTACCTCTCTTTAGCCAAAACCACGATCGAGCGGCCTTCGGGCGTTTCGTCCGCCAGAGACGAAAGCTGTGCAGCGTCGGCAAGCACTTTCTCGTCGACTCCGCTGAGCGGAATAAATTCCGACGCCTGGCGGTTGCCGAGCGTGATCGTTCCGGTCTTATCGAGCAATAGCGTATTGACATCGCCGGCCGCTTCAACGGCACGGCCGCTCATTGCGAGGACATTGTGCTGGATCAATCTATCCATTCCCGCGATGCCGATAGCTGACAAAAGTCCCCCAATAGTCGTTGGAATCAAACAGACGAGCAGCGAAATCAAAACGAAGATAGTTTGCTCGGCTCCGGAATAGATCGCGAACGGCTGCAGCGTTACGACTGCAAGGAGAAAAATAATCGTCAGACCGGCAAGTAAAATGTTGAGGGCGATCTCGTTGGGCGTTTTTTGCCGCGACGCTCCTTCGACAAGGGCGATCATCCGGTCGATAAATGTTTCGCCCGGATTTGACGAAATACGCACCTTTATCCAATCAGACAATACTTTCGTTCCGCCCGTAACCGCCGAACGATCGCCGCCCGATTCCCGGATCACCGGAGCCGATTCGCCCGTGATCGCCGATTCATCAACGGAGGCCACACCGTCAATTATCTCGCCGTCGCCGGGAATGAATTCACCGGCGACTACCATAACGACATCGCCTTTGCGAAGATCAGCCGCACCGACGATCTGCGTTTCACCGTTTTCCTTCACGAGCTTTGCGCTCGTTTCAGTCCTCGATTTGCGCAATGTGTCGGCTTGGGCCTTGCCGCGGCCCTCGGCCATTGCTTCCGCAAAATTGGCGAATAGAACGGTAAACCAAAGCCAGATCGTAATCTGCAGCTCGAATGCAAAATTGCCTTCCGCACCGGTGCCGAATAGGCCGGAGACAAGCTTGACGGTGAGAAAAACCGCTCCGACCTCTACAACGAACATCACCGGGTTTTTCAGCATATTCACGGGGTTAAGCTTTTTGACCGAATCGATCAATGCTCCCGAGATGATGTTCGTATCCCAAATTGAAATAGTCTTTTTCATTTTTTTACCTTAAAAGGTTTGCCCGTTGATCATCTGAAACTGTTCCAATATCGGCGACAAGCTCAGCACTGGGAAGAATGTCAGGGCGCCGACTATCAGAATCACACTTACAAGCAGTACCGTAAACAAAGCCGTGTTGACAGGGAATGTGCCGAGTGTTGCAGGAACATGATTCTTCCGCGCCAAATTTCCGGCAATCGCAAGCACCGGAATGATCAGCAAAAATCTTCCGGTCAGCATCGCCAGCCCAAGAGTTGTGTTGTACCAATATGTATTTGCATTCAATCCGCCGAAGGCAGAGCCGTTATTGGCCGTGCCCGAAGTAAATGCGTAAAGAATTTCTGAAAGGCCGTGAGCTCCCTGATTGTTCAATGACGTCAAACCGAAATCGGGTGAGATTACCGAAATTGCGGTGAAACCCAAAATGATCATTGGAAAGATCAAAATATACAGCATTGCCATCTGCACATCATAAGCTTCGATCTTTTTGCCCAAATATTCAGGCGTTCGGCCAACCATAAGCCCGGCGATAAAGACAGTCAGAATAACCATCACCAAAATCCCATACATTCCCGCACCTACGCCGCCAAAAATCACCTCGCCGAGCTGCATATTAACGAGCGGAACCATCCCGCCGATTGGCGTAAATGAATCGTGCATCGAGTTCACCGCGCCGCATGAAGCATCGGTCGTCACGGTAGCAAACAGCGCCGAATTGGCAACGCCAAAACGTGTCTCCTTGCCCTCGAAATTACCGCCTACCGCAGTTTGGTCGACATTCGACGGATATAGCGGATTTCCAGCGCTTTCTGCCCCGTAGGTTATGAACGTTCCCGCCAAAAATAATACCGACATAGCCGCGAAGACCGCCCAGCCGTGTCCCTGTGATTTCACCATCCGACCAAGCGCATAGGTAAAGCCGGCAGGGATGAGAAAGATCAGCAGCATCTGGACGAGGTTGGATAGCGGTGTCGGGTTTTCGAACGGATGGGCCGAGTTTGCATTGAAAAAACCGCCGCCGTTAGTTCCGAGCATTTTTATAGCTAATTGCGAAGCCGCCGGGCCTTGAGCGATCGTTTGCGTGTCGATCGTCGAATCTTCCTTTACATTTTCGCCTTCCGCTTTGTCTACTTGTATAACAAAAGATTGAGTCAGTTGGGCGGTGTCGTAAGCCTTAAAGTTCTGAACAACGCCTTGTGAAACGAAAAAGACAGCCGCGAGAAACGAGATGGGCAGCAAAACATAGAGCGTGCCGCGAACCAGATCGACCCAAAAATTTCCAAGATTCTCTGTTGCAAATCGAGCAATACCGCGAATAAAAGCTATCGCCAAAGCCATGCCGACCGCCGCCGAAACAAAGTTTTGCAGGGCCAGCCCGGTCATTTGCGTAAAATAGCTCATCGTCGTTTCGCCGCCGTACGACTGCCAATTCGTGTTAGTTACAAACGAAACCGCCGTGTTGAACGAAAGATGCTCGGACGGAGCGGCAAATTCCTGCGGATTGAGTGGCAGAAAAAATTGCAGCCGCTGTATCGCATACAGGGCCAGCGACGATACCAAACTGAAAAGTATCATCGCGACCGCATACTGCTTCCAGTTCATCTCGACCGCCGGGCTGACGCGGGTGATCCGGTAAAACAGGCGCTCGACTGGGGCAAGA
Organism: Pyrinomonadaceae bacterium; assembly: GCA_031389475.1. GTDB lineage: Bacteria > Acidobacteriota > Blastocatellia > Pyrinomonadales > Pyrinomonadaceae > OLB17. The sequence continues at coordinate 10,016 of JANMSP010000427.1, read as the reverse complement.
AGAAAACCTAGGAACGTTCTTTCACCGTTGTACACGCTGGTCAGATAGATGCCCATCGGCTTCGTCAGTAAAAGGATCAAGCCGAAGAACAAGAGTATTTGTAAAATTCCGTTGAATGTCATAATTCACCTGTTCTGAGTTCAAGCTAAAGCTTGAACTCAGAACTAATTCAAAATTTCTCCGGTCGCAACAGTGCGAAGACCAGATACGCCATTAATAAAACCGAGCAGATCAATGCCAGAATCGTTTCCAGGCTCATTTATTTTTTTCTCCTTTCTGCAAGCTTTCGCAGAACTTTATATAACCCAGCGAAAGCAAAAAAAATGCAATGATGACCGCGATGTAAATTAAGTCGACCATAGTCAAAATCTCCCTGAGCAATGCGGCGGCAAGCTAACGCTTTCGCCGCATCACAAAATAACCGATAACCGAGAAAAGGACGCCGAAAATTACTACGACGATTATTGGTCCTTCCACTGGATGCTCCCTAGTTCAAATTAATGCCGATCGCCGCGTAAACGAAATGGTTTCCGCCGCTGACATTCGTGTTTCCAATCGAATAACCGACATAACCAGTAACCTTCGGATGCGGTTTAAAAGCAATGCCGGGAGTGAAATACCCGGCGGCATGTTTGCCGGTGTACCAGTCCGCATTGATATTTAGATATTTGTTCACGGTCTGTTCGAATCCAAACTGCCCGCCTGCACGGTCCGCATCCGGAGCGACGACATTTTTGGTGAAGTGATAGCCGCCCGCCGTCAGCCGCGTTCCGCTTTTGAAGGTTTTACTCACCTGAGCGTAAGCATAATTGCCGATGTTGTAGGATTTGTTTCGAACCGGGATAAAGACATGGTCACCGACAACGATTGACCAGCCTTTGTCATTCTTATAGGGCCGCCATTTTATTGCCGGGACAAGCGTGGTCGAATCCGAGCCGGGCTGGATGTTTCCGGTCACGTTCAAGCCGACCTCGACATCGCCGCCCGTTCCAGCGACTATCCGCGGTACGAACGAGGAGAATCTTCCTACCGAATCGCCTTCATTCGGCTTAAACGTCGCGTCGAATTCGAAGTAAAACTTGCCTTTGTCCAAAATATCCGACGAGGGCACATTAAAAATTGTTTGCTGAGCACTGACGTTCAGCGCCGAAACAAAAGACAAAATAAATAAAAGTACAAAAGAGCAAATAATAGTTTTCATTTATATATCCCAATCAGGAGCGATTAGCGGTTCTCAAACTTCAAGCCGCTTCTTCTGCATTCCGCGAGTTTCAATGCCTTTTCCGCTCCGCGAATTTTATCCAGGCTGTGGGCAATAAGTATCAGTAATGGAAAAAACGCTACGGTCAGCATCGTACCCGCTTCGCTAACGCCTTTGGCGATGTCGTTTAGGAACCACGATGCTGTGCTGAATACAATCCCGCCAAGACCAGACAAAAGGCCAAGTACGGCGCTGATCATTAAAACGACACTCCACCGGGATTTTGTTTGGCGAAGCCTTAAGTCATCCGGTTTTGCCGCAAAGATTGAATTGTTCGTTAAAATCATTTCGTTCATATTCTGAAATCCGCGTCCCAGCTAGTGTGCGCTGAATGCGTTCTCCAGATATAGATTACGAAGGAATAAATAAAAGCAGGGTAAATGGTTCGTAAAAGGTTCGTAAAGAGTGGTGAGTGTATAGTGGTGAGTGGTGAGTCGCTATTCCAGCTATTTGCCGGCTTTAACGGTCTTGATCGAAGCGGTCAACATTTTCTGAATTTCTTCGCAATCGTTTATTAAAGATTCGGCTTGTTTGGCGGTTAAATACTCGCTGTCGCGCAAGAGTCGAAGCCAATAATGAGTTTCAGCCGCTTCTTTTTGGGCGATGGAAAGCTTGTGGACGAAATCCATTTTAGATTGGGCATGTCCCGCTTCTTCGATGTTCGCACCGATCGAAGTGCCGGATCGCAAGATTTGTTTCGATAACACATACTCTTTCTTTTCATCAGCGGCAAACTTATAAAGGTTGATAACCCGCAGTGCAAACCCGTAAGACTTTTCGCGCAAAATACTATCTTTCATTTTTCAGAACTCCCCTCCTTCTTAACTAACCACTCAGCACTCACCACTCACAATTGACTAATATTCAGCCGGTAGCCGACCCACGGCTCGGTGAGGATATACTTGGGTTTGGCGGGATTAGACTCGATTTTCTTGCGCATGTTGCCGAGAAATACGCGGAGGTATTCAGTCTGCTCGACGGACTTTGCGCCCCAAATCGCTTTCAGGATAGTTCGGTGGGTTAAGACGCGGCTATGGTTGTTTAGCAAAAAAATTAACAATTCAAGTTCTTTCGGTGTGAGATGAATTTCCTTTCCACTCACGGACACGGTATAGGTCGTCAGATCAACTATGAAATCTCCGGCTTCAAGCCGAGTCGTTTCTTCTTTCTCGGTCGGTGCCCGGCGTAAGGCGGCCCGCACACGTGCGAGTAATTCATCCATCCCGAAAGGCTTCGTAACATAATCATCCGCTCCAGCGTCGAGCGCAGCGACCTTAGTGTTTTCCTCGCCTTTAACGGATAGAACGATTATCGGAACCTGTGAAAACTTCCGTATCTCACGGCAGAGTTCAAGCCCGCTCATCTCCGGCATCTGTAGGTCGGTGATTACGACGTCCGGGTGAAAGTCGCGAAATGTTTCAAGAGCGCTTTCGCCATCGGCGGCGGTGCGAACCTCGTAGTCATGACCAATTAGGCCGCGTCGCAAAACCCTCGTGATTTGGGTCTCGTCGTCTACGACTAAAATACGTTTTGTTTCCATAGCTGCGGAAGCCCGCACGTCAGTAAGGGCGGAATAATCCACTTGAACATTGCGCCCTCGTTTACACGCGGGCTTCTGCACTCACTTCATCATCACCTACCGGAATCGTAAAAACAAACCGGGTGACAAAGCCGTCCCGCCCGTTTTCGACTGAGATTTGTCCGCCTTGCGATTCAGTGATTCCCTTAGCTATTGCCAATCCTAATCCAAGCCCATTTTCCGAAGACGGAGAATTATTACCCGCCGCACGGTAGAATTTGTCAAAAATCCGCTCGCGATCTTCGGGTTTCACACCACCGCCCTTGTCCTCGACCGAGAGTTCGAGCATATCGTTTTCTCCACGCTTGGCTGCTATTCGAATCTCCGACTCAGCCGGTGAATATTTTGCCGCATTGTCGAGAAGAGTGTAAATAACTTCTTCAACTGCATGTGCGTCAACACGAACAGAAGGCAATTCACGTTCGAGTTCGATCTTGATTCGATGATTCGCCAGTCGGAGTTCGGCCCTCTCGATCGCTCTGGTAATCATCTCGTTAATCTCGCTCCACGATTTTCGCAAATTCATTTTACCAGCCTCGATTCGGGCCAATTCCACCATGCCGCCTATGAAATCATTTAGCCTGTCGGTTTCTTCGGTGATTACCTCCAGCAGCTCGTTGCGGCTTTCTTTATCGGAAATGATCGCATCCTCCATCAGTATCGTGGCCGATGCCTTAATAGAGGTCAAAGGCGTGCGGAGGTCGTGGGTAACGGCATCGAGAAGAGCCGACTTAAGCTGTTCGCCCTGGCGGTAAGCTTCGGCTTTGCTTGCCTGCTCAAACGCCGCCTGTAATTTGAGATAGAGTCCCTCGATTTCCTGACGCCTGGATTCGGATTCCCTAGTCTGCCGACGGGCATAAGAAGAAAGCTGCCCCGCGATCAACGCGGTAACAAGAAATGCCCCGAACGCAACCCAATTTTGCGGATCTGCGATCGTAAACGTATAAAGCGGTGGAAGAAAGAAGAAGTTAAACGACAGAACCCCAAGCACCGAAGCCAGAAAAGCGGGACGGCTGCCGTAAATTGTAGCGACGCTCAAAACGACCAGCAATAGCAGCAAAGCAACGGTCGTTGAATTCATTGTCGCTTGAAACGGCGCCAAAGCCATCGTAAAAAGAGTCACTCCGCCAACTGCCGCGAGATAACCCTTTCCGCTTTTTATTTGCGCCAATGCGTTTGTCATTTAGAAATTACATATTTGCATGATTTTGATCGAAAGTAATAACTTTTAAGATCAAATACTAAAAGACGAATAAGGGTCGGCAGAGTTCAGCTGGAGCAAAATTGACGTTTCGCTAAAGATGTAGCGGCATGAGAGATCCACCATAGGAAAATTTCCCGGAAACACACAAAAGCCTGTCCGTTGCTGACAGGCTTTTGTGCTGGATTTAATTGGCTCCGCAGGTAAGACTCGAACTTACAACCCTTCGGTTAACAGCCGAATGCTCTGCCATTGAGCTACTGCGGAGTGTTCCGCCTCCGTTGAAGGCGAACTTAAAGATTAAAAAGTTCTCGGTGAGTTGTCAAGTTTGGTTTACGGACGGCTGAAAATGGTCTATTCTATTCCGCAAATAGGTGGTGACAATATGGCAAACGCGGAACTAAAAACGAAGGTAAACGACGCGAGTGTGGAAGATTTCCTGAACTTAATAGAGGATAAGGGCCGGCGGCAGGACGGTTTTAAGGTCGTGGAACTGATGCGTGCAGTTACGGGCGAGGAGCCGAAAATGTGGGGAACGGCGATAATCGGGTTTGGCCGGCATCATCTAAAATACGCATCCGGCCGCGAGCTTGACTCGGCGCTTGTCGGCTTTTCGCCCCGGAAGGCTAATCTCACGCTGTATATCACCGACGGATTTGATAAATACGACGAGTATATGGCAAAGCTCGGTAAATACACGACCGGCAAATCCTGCCTGTATATCAAACGCCTGTCGGACATTGACGAGGATGTTCTCAAAGATCTGGTTGCGACATCTGTGGAAAATGTTAGAAACGGTGCTATGTATCCGAGGCATGAATGAGGTGGCTCATTTGAATGGAATTTAGAACAAAGTATAATCGTTCCTTTAGTAAAGGAGCGATTTTTTTTGTATCACGAAACTATAATTATTCTCGATTTCGGCTCGCAGTACACGCAGCTAATCGCACGGCGGGTGCGGGAGCAGGGCGTTTATTGCGAGATTCATCCATTTCATTTTCCGGTTGAGGAGATAATTAGAAAGAATCCGAAGGGAATAATCTTGTCTGGCGGGCCATCGAGCGTGACGGACAAAGACGCTCCGCGCATGGCGGCGGATTTTTATGAAAAGGCAGGGTCGCCGATTCTTGGGATTTGCTACGGAATGCAATTGGTGGCGGTCGATCTTGGCGGTTTGCTTGAACCTGCCTTGAAGCGTGAATATGGCCATGCGAAGGTGAAAATTTTGAGCGGCAAAACCGAATTATTCAACGAGTTGCCGTTCGAACTCGACGTTTGGATGAGCCACGGCGATCACGTAACGTCTTTGCCGGACGGCTTTAGCAAAACCGCCACGACCGGAGAAATGATAACCGCTATCGAGAACCCGGAAAAGCGGATTTACTGCGTGCAGTTTCACCCAGAGGTTTCGCACACGCCGCTTGGCAAAGAAGTTTTACGCAATTTTCTGTTTAATATCTGTCACTGCAAAGGCGATTGGACACCTGCTCAATTCATTAAGGAAGAGGTCGAAAAAATTCGCGCAACTGCGGGCGATACGGACAATATCGTGTGCGGGCTTTCCGGCGGTGTCGATTCAACGGTCGCGGCGGCATTGGTGCAGGAAGCTGTCGGTAATCGGCAGACCTGCATTTTCGTCAACAACGGTTTGCTTCGTGACGGTGAATTCGAGGATACGCTCAAGCTTTACAAAGACCATTTGCACCTCAACGTCATCGGCGTTGATGCTTCAGCCGAATTTTATGCGGCTTTGAAAGACATCTCCGATCCCGAACTTAAACGCAAAGCCATCGGCCGCACATTTATCGAGATTTTCGATGCCGAGGCCCAGAAGATCGGTGGCGTGAAATGGCTGGCGCAGGGAACGCTTTACCCGGACGTGATCGAATCAGTGAGTTTGCGCGGGTCTTCAGTCACGATAAAATCGCACCACAATGTCGGCGGGCTGCCGGAGAAAATGAATCTCAAACTCATCGAACCGCTTCGAGAACTATTTAAAGATGAAGTTAGATTAATCGGCAAAGACCTCGGCATTCCGGACGAAATTCTACAGCGTCACCCGTTTCCAGGCGCAGGCCTCGGCGTTCGCATTCTAGGCGACATCACGCCGGAAAAGGTCGAATTACTTCAAAAAGCCGACCGCATTTTTATTGAGGAACTTCACAATTTCCATTTGTATAAAGAAGTTTGGCAGGCATTCGCGGTGCTGCTCCCGATACAATCGGTCGGCGTCATGGGCGATTTCCGCACCTACGAAAAAACCGTCGCCCTGCGTGCCGTCACCTCAACCGATGGAATGACCGCCGATTGGGCACGCCTGCCGCACGATTTCCTGGCTAAAGTTTCATCCCGAATCACCTCCGAAGTCCGCGGTGTGAACCGAGTCGTTTACGACATTTCATCAAAGCCGCCAAGTACGATCGAGTGGGAATAAAAACGTTTAATAAATGATTCAATTTGCGCGAGTAACGGAGAATACTTTTCCGTCGCCCCGGTGAAAAGTTCCAGAATTATAAGTTACGTTGTCAAAAACGAAACGGTTCGTTTTTTCGTCTGATTCTTCCGATTCAAACGTATTTCCTTCTTTGAAAAAGAACAATTCGGTTCCGGTTCCCTTTGCCCATTTTATCTCGAATGCCATTTTTACGGGTTTGACGGTGCAGGTAGTATCACCGACTCGATACTTGCCTTGAAATTCGACACTTGCATCCGTTGAATTGGTCGGAGCGGACGCGAAGTGTTCCTTCATCATTTGCAGCAAACTGCCTTGTCTGCCGTATTTAATGTCTTCGATCTTCCAATTTGAGCCGGCCTGCTTCATCGCAAAAAAGACGGCGCGTTTTTCGCCGAAGTTCGAGAAGTTTGCGACGACGCTGGCGGTATCGCCTTTAATTTCGGCCTTATCAACTGCAAAATTCTTTATCTCGAAATCCTGGCCGTCATAAAGCGGATCGAAATCGATTGCTCCCATTTCGCCCAACGGTCCGTTCGAATCCTTCCAGATCAGGTCGGCGAGCGATGTGGTGAAAAACTTATCGACCAGAGCACGGTCTTTTCTCTGAAAAAACGGGCTCTTCTTCGCGTCGTGCTGTTTGTAAAGATCGGCGACGAGCAGTTCGGGAGCGGCGGCTTGAACTTCAGCCGAACCATCGGCCGGAGTCGCGGCGGGCCGTGAAGCGGTTGTATTTGAATCTACGGCCGTAATGTTTACCGTGTTATTTGCATTCGAACCGCAGGAAACAGTTGCGGCAGCGGTAAAAATTAGAAGGAAATAATGGCTGCGTCCAAAGTTTTTCATAAATAAGGGTGGCGGAGCGGGCCGTAACCGGGAGCAATAGTGACCGGGTTCTCTGCTCCGGCGTTAAGAACCCAGTCGCTATCGCTCCCGGTTCTGACTCGGCAAAAAATCAATGATACACGTTAAACGAACAACCTTTCAATCTTGTGCGATAATGAAACTATTCCCCAGGTTTCGGGTATTATATTGTATTTCTCCGTAATTATATGCAGAAAATTCGACGTCCGTTTCCATCGCTGTTGATTCTTGTTCTGCTTATTGGCATTCAGGCGGCACACGCGCAAAAGAATGGCCTGGAAATCGGCCATACAGTCGCTCTTTCCGATCCCGCGACGCAGCAGTTTCACATCACGACCGTTATTAAGAATATCAACCAAAACCGGCTCGACTTATCGCTGCCGGTTTGGACGCCGGGTTGGTACACGGTCGAGAATTACGGCAAAAACCTACTGCGGTTCAAGATCACAGACGGTGGAGGCAAAACGCTGCCGCACACGATGTCGCGCAAGCAAACGTGGAATGTAGATACAAAAGGCATACGGCAGATACGAATCGAATACGATTACCGCGCTACGGTTTTAGCGCTTAATCAGGCAAAAATTGCGGATGATTATGCATTCTTTACCGGGATTCAACTATTCCTGCAGCCCGAAGGTCATAGAAATACGCCGAGCAGTGTAAAATTTGTCATTCCGGGCGGTTGGAAAATAATGACCGCGTTAAAGGAAACCGCCGATCCGATGACATTCACTGCGGCGGATTACGACACGCTCGTCGACGCTCCGGTCGAGATCGGAAAATTCGACGTGACGAAATTCGAGGTGGACGGAAAACCGCATTATTTCGTCGCCAATCCGGCGGGAAGTTTCAACGCTGAAAAGACGAAGATTTTTACGGAAATGCTTGCCAAGGTCGCCCTAGCCCAAAAAGGTATTTTCGGCGACCTGCCTTACGAAAAATACGTTTATTACTATTTCTTCTCGCCGCCCGAATCGAACGCCAGCGGAGCTCTCGAGCATTTAAATTCGTTTGTCGCGTTTGCGCCGCCTGGCGATGTCGCAACACCGGAGCAGATCATCGGCACGGCATCGCACGAGTTTTTCCACCTGTGGAACGTCAAGCGTTTTCGCCCCGCCGAGATGTGGCCCTACGATTATTCGCGTGAAAACGAGTCGCCGCTGCTATGGGTTTCCGAAGGTTTTACTAATTATTACGGTGTCGTCGCGACGCACCGGGCCGGGATAACGACGACCGAAGCTTTCCTCCAGCGTGCAGCGGATGCGGCCAGCGGTGTCGAAAACACCGAGGCTCGGAACTATATTTCGCCCGCGTCATCATCGGTTTCTACGTGGGTCGGCTATGACACGCCTGTCGCCTTCGGCATTTCTTATTACACGCAGGGGCAGAATCTTGGCGCTCTGCTTGATCTTTCGATCCGCAATGATACCGGCGGCAGATCGTCGCTCGACGATGTGATGCGTGCTCTTTACAACGACCACTACAAACGCGGCAAAGGCTTTACGACCGACGAAATGATAGCAATCATCGAGCGTCTGACCAAAAAGGATTACGACGATTTTTATCGCCGCTACGTCTCGGGTGTCGAGGTTCCGGATTATGATCGTATTTTCGGATACGCCGGTTACAAGCTTGATAAGAAAACCCAGGCCGTGCCCGAATTCGGGTTTAACGGGCGGTTCAGAGGCGGCGGCTTCACCATAAATTCGATCGAACCGAATTCGCCGGCAGCCGCAGCTGGATTGAAAGAGGGCGATCTGATACTAAAGATAAACGGAGTTGCCGCTCAGCAGTCACCGCTGGGAACTTTCGCGGGAAAGACTATCAAATTGACTTTGGAACGCGGTGGTGCGGAATCTGAAACTTTCATGAATGTCGGTTCACGCGAAGTCGCCGGTTACAGCCTTTCCGAGGTCGCGGGCGCCATGCCTCAACAAATAAAAATACGCGACGGTTGGCTAAAACGGTAGGTTTCGGTCTAGCCAGCAAAATCGGTTTCTAAGATCATCTTGTATTCATTGACCATCGACGGGTGGCCGTGCGACATTGCTGCGTCCATACCCTTTCTGTAGGTTTCCGCCGCTTTTTCCGGCATTCCCGACTTGTCGTAGGCTTGCGCGAGCATTCCGTAGGCATTGCCTTCATCGTCCGCTTTCGCAAGATAAGTTTCTAAAACTTTAATAACTTCGTCATTCTGCCCGGTCTTTTCATATTCCTTGGCGAGCCCGAACATTACCATTGTGTTGTCCGGATCTGATTCGAGCATTTGTTTGAAAACTTCGATACGATTTTGCATATAAAATAGGTTACCGAAAAATAGGCGGAAACACGAGCGGTAGCGAGTGTGTCGTCAGCGTATAACACGAGATCTAAACACACTCCCTACCGGTCGTGTTTCCGCCTTATTGAAACAAGCTCTTCTGGATCGCACTCGGTGCTTTCAAGATTTCCGCCGTTTTTACAGCTCTCTCCGATTTTTCAAAACCCAGCCGTTTGTGATGAAAATCGAACAGCTTTTGCGTCACTTCCCATTGCTCTGTTTTTCCGGTACTTCGTTCCTTGTATGAATTAAGCCGCAGGGTGCCGCCGCGTTCGCGTTTTATCGTGTTAATGATCTTTGCCGCTTTTGTTGGAATTCGCTCTTCCATTTTCTGCACGA
>JANMSP010000406.1:0-2760 GCA_031389475.1 Pyrinomonadaceae bacterium | reverse complement strand
CCTAACACTGAGCATTTGCGGCCTAGAATCGTTCGCAAATGAAAGATGGCGTTCGAAACTATCCTCTCATGCACCGGACTTGCTCCGGACATCGACCAAACGCTCCCATCCCAATATTCAAATTTTTCCTCTGAATTCTTTTCGAGTTCAAAGTATTCATCGAGCGTATATTTTTGCTGGGGCAGTGCTGTAACCATGTCTTTGAAATATGATGTCTCTTTTGCCGTTTCCGGTCAACTATGCCAAAATATTGTTTTCATTTTATACAAATATTCACAACAGGAAGGTCTAAAAATGGTTGGAAGGAATAAGGTTACGGTCGTCGGAGCGGGAAATGTCGGAGCGACTGCCGCTCACTGGATCGCGAGCAAAGAGCTTGCCGATGTCGTTCTCGTCGATATTGTCGAAGGCACGCCGCAGGGCAAATCGCTCGATCTGGCTCAGGCGGCGCCGATTGACGGTTTTGATGTAAAACTAGTCGGCGCTAATTCTTATGAAGAAACCGCCAATTCCGACGTCGTTATTATAACCGCCGGACTTCCCCGCAAACCGGGCATGAGCCGCGATGATCTGCTGAAAACGAATTCCGACATCGTCGGCCAGGTTACCGAACAGGTCGCAAAATATTCGCCGAATTCTTTCATTATCGTCGTTTCGAATCCGCTTGACGCGATGACGCAGGTTGCGTTTCGCCGTTCGGGATTTCCTAAGAATCGCGTTATGGGAATGGCCGGTGTTCTCGATTCCGCCCGCATGCGTTGCTTTTTGGCTGAGGCGCTCAATGTTTCGGTCGAAAACGTCACCGCATTCGTCCTCGGCGGCCACGGCGATACGATGGTTCCGCTTCCCCGCTACTCGACCTGTGCCGGAATTCCGATAACTGAACTTCTTCCGAAAGACCAAATCGATGCGATTCTCGCACGTACCGCAAACGGCGGAGCAGAGATCGTCGGATTGCTGAAAACCGGTTCAGCATATTACGCACCGAGCCTCGGAGCCGTCGAAATGACCGAAGCTATCTTAAAGGATAAGAAAAAGATCCTGCCATGCGCAGTTTTTCTCGAAGGCGAGTACGGCATCAACAATCTTTTCGTCGGTGTCCCCGTCAAACTCGGCAAGAACGGAATCGAACAAATCATCGAGATCAGCCTCACCACCGAAGAACGCGCCGCCCTGCAAAAAAGTGCCGGAGCAGTGCAGGAACTCATTGATATTCTCGGCATCTAACTTAACTGGCGGACCTGGTTAGAGCCGGGAGCAATAGCGACCGGGTTCTTTGAAAGGATAAAGGCGAAAGGATGAAGGACGAATTTATATCGCCTTACTTTATCCTTTCGCCTTTATCCTTTCCGATGCCACGGAGTGCATGACACAAATCTTCAGTCCGGTTTCTCAAATGTCTCGCCCTCGCAACCATCCGTACCCGATCCAATAATTTAGGCTCATTCGACTGTTCCATGCTACCCTCGATAAAATTCCGACCGCACATAAGCTGATTATGCAGGAATTTTTCCGCATAATAAACTAAAACCGTTAATTGAGCAGAATTGTCGGTTCCGCTCAATCATAAGTTCGGTGCTTTCCTCTTTTTTGAAAAAGATGCTTTTTTTGAATCTAATTTGTTAGAGTAGAAATACTGTTAAACTTATGTTTCGTCGCGCCATTGTCTTTTTAATTGTTACTGCCGGTGTTCTGGCTGTTGCCGCTTGGTCGGCTCATCTTGGTCGGAAGGTTTGGTCTCCACAGGTTTTTGCTTGGCGTAATCCTTTCAGGCCGCAGCCAATCATCGAAGAACAGGCAAATTGCCCAGTGCGTCTTGTTCGCCCGCGATATTACTCATTTATGTCTATCGGTTCTTCCGTCGGCTCAACTTTGAAACTCAACGTAAAGAATGTAAGCGAAAAACCCATTCACTCATTCACCGTCAGTTATGATTCATTAGAACCATCAGATAAAGGCTCTACTGGTGTGCAGCCTGAAACACTTTTGCAACCGAAGCAATCTCAAAGTGTCGGCACAAGTTCCAATGGCAATGATACGGTTACTTTTTCAGTTGATTTCGTTCAGTTTGCCGATGGAAATGTTTGGTTTGCAGACCCGCCGAGAACGACTGTCAAATCTGAAGGTGTGCGAGTGGGAGCGCAAGCCTCTATCGAGTATTTGCGTAAAGTCCTAGACCGCGACGGAGCGGCGGCAGTCATTGATGTTTTACCGTATATTCGTATCAAGGTAGCGTTCCCAGATTCTTCGACGAACGACATCTTTGGCATTTCCGGTTTTTATTGCGGCGTAACAAATACAGTAGTGCGCGTTGAACACGCCTTTCAGAAAGACGGTTTATCTGGAGTTGAAAAGTTTCTAACGCGGTATCGTTGAAAATAACGCCGCACCGAACAATTTAATGGACGTGAGGGCGAAACCGCGACTTTGTATGAACATCGCTCATTAAACCCAAAGTTGCGTATAATCGGTTTCGCCCCACGTCATCTCAGCTGTTCGGTTGCTTCGAGTGGTCTGCGGCGGTTGTGTTATACTGCCAAATAAAAGGGGAATCATGCCGACTCAAACTATAAACATTGATAAAGTTGATGAGCAATTAGCGGAGTTGTTGGCAATTGTCGAACACGGAAGCGAAATTGTGATTGCCCGAAATGGTAAGCCAGTAGCTCGCCTTGCATCTGTTACGCCCACGAAAAAGAAACGAATTGCTGGCTTAAACCGCGGAATGATTTGGACGAGCGAAGATTTTGACGCACCATT
>JANMSP010000398.1:0-5780 GCA_031389475.1 Pyrinomonadaceae bacterium | reverse complement strand
CCGGATGGTGGATCAGCAACAAATCGCAGCAAACCGCGAACAGCGCGAATCGTCCGGCAAATTCCGCGACAGCGTCCAGAACACCGGCGGCACCGGTAAACGCTCCGCCGGGAGCACAGCCGCCGAATTTGCTCGGTTCGCCGACTGCATCCGTGACAGTCGAAGAATTCGCCGATTTCCAGTGCAGAGCATGTGCGTCGGCCAATCCGACTATGAAGGAAATTCAGCGGGTTTACGGCAGCCGTATAAAGTTTATATTCCGCAATTTTCCATTGGCTATTCCGGCCCACGACAAGGCTTATGCCGCCGCGACCGCCGTTGAAGCGGCGGGGTTGCAGGACCGCAACAAATTTTGGGCGATGCAGGATCAGTTGTTCGTAAACCAAGCAGCATGGACCAATAACCCGAATTATAGTAGTTTGTGGCTGGAATATGCCGGTAAGATCGGGTTGGATACAGCCCGGCTTCAAAGCGACATGGCCGGGATCGCTGCAAAAACCAGGGTTGACCAGGATATGGCCCGCGGGAGGGCACTTGGTGTGAATACGACGCCGAGTTTATACATTAATAACCAGATCGTTCCTTTTCCCGATATGAATGTGCAATCGCTAAGGCGAATAATCGATACCGAACTTCAGCGGGCAGCGGCCGCACCGGCAAACACCGGAACGAATACAAACACGAAGTGACCGTAGATTTTATGCCGGCTCTCAACATAATTGCAATTGCGGCCGCTTTGGTCGGCCTGGCGGATTCGGTTTATCTGACCATTCATCATTACACGGCCGAGCCGGTGCCGTGCAGCATTATTTCCGGCTGTGAAACCGTTTTGACGAGCGAATACGCCGAAATCGCCGGCGTGCCGCTGGCCGCACTGGGTGCCGCCGCTTATTTCATCGCATTTTCGCTCGCTTTGCTAGCATCGTTCGGTAATCGTACGGCCTGGACGCTTTTCGGTGTTCAGTCAATTATTATGGCGGCCGTTACCGTATGGCTGCTTTATCTTCAGGCTTCGGTTATAGGTGCTTTCTGCCAGTTTTGCCTTGTTTCCGCTATCACCAGTTTTACCCTTTTGATCGTTTTTATAATTTCCGTGCTGCTTCAGCGTAAAAACCCGATTTAAAACCAAATTTGTATTTCAGGCGAATATTAATAATGAGCGGCTAGAAAGATGTTCCAGCCGTTCGGAAAAATGTTCGGATCTTTTTCCGGTACCGCAAGAAAATAGCCCGTTTCCGCTGTTCAAATTCGCAATGTTAGATTTTACTTGGAAACCGGAAGTGCTGTCCGGTCTGAATATGCTTGCGGCATTTGGCAGATCAAGGGCAAATAGGGTAGTTTAGAGTATCAATTTCTCTAACTTATTGTGGCTCAAGCTATCCTAAAAAATATTGCGGACGGAGATAAAGGTGCGGTTCAGGAATGCCTGAAGACGTACGGCGGTCTGGTGTGGTCGCTTGCGAGGCGTATGCTTCGGAATTCGGATGATGCCGAGGACGCGGTGCAGGAAATATTTTTGGATGTTTGGAAAAATGCGGCGAGGTTCGATCCGGCGCAATCTTCGGAAACGACTTTTATTGCGATGATCGCCCGCAGGCGTTTGATCGACCGCATTAGGTTTTCGCAGCGGCGGATCACGACGGATTCTTTGGAAGATGTATTGGCTGAGCCGGTTGATAGATCGGATAAGGCGATGCAGATTTCACTGGAAGCCGGTGAAGCGGCAAAGGCGCTTGAATCGCTCCGTCCTGAGCAGAGGCAGGTCTTAAATCTGTCCATCGTTCAGGGAATGTCGCATCAGGAGATTTCCGATGCAACGGGAATGCCTCTTGGTACTGTCAAAACTCATGCCCGCCGGGGCATTTTGCAGGCAAGAGAATTTTTAGGTTTGGGAGATTCGAATTCTACAAAGGAGGTGTCAGTATAATGGACGATAAAAATGAAATAATGCTGGACCTACTTTGTAAACAGGCCGTTTACGGGTTGACTGCAGAAGAGACCAAACAGCTTGCTCTGCTCGATACTTCCGGCTATGACGCCGATTCATTCGAGATGACAGCGGCGGCGATCGGACAGCTTGACTTGAAAATCGAGCGGATGCCGGACCATCTTTTCGCAAAGCTAATGGCGGATGCCGATGAGCATTGGGCAAAGAATTACAGCTTCGATAAGGCAGAATCGGATGTCTGCGGAACGCCTCAGCGGAAAATAATCGAGATAGCGGAAACGAAGACACGCGGTTCGTTTATGGATTGGTTCGGCTGGGCAGTAGCGGCGGCGGCCTGCATTGCGCTTGCGGTCAATATTTATTCGACACGCAGCCAGCCCTTAGAGATCGTTAAGGACAATCCTACTCCGACACCAACGCAAGTGGAAAAGCTCGATCCGCAGCAGCAGCGTCTCCAATTGATGAATTCGCCAGAGGTCGTTAAAGCGGATTTTGGCAAGGGTAATGTGAAGGAAATGGCCGAGGTTTCCGGCGATGTCGTTTGGAGTCCGGAAAAACAGGCGGGCTATATGCGTCTGAAAGGCCTTCCGAAAAATGACACTGCAAAACAAACGTATCAATTATGGATTTTCGACTCGTCGCAAAGTGAAAAGACGCCGATTGATGGCGGGACGTTCGATATCAATTCGGACGGGGAAGTAATAGTTCCGATCGACGCCAAACTGCGGGCGATGACTCCTGCCGCGTTTGCCGTCACTATCGAGAAGGCCGGTGGCGTGGTCGTCTCTGATCGTGGAAAGATAGCAGCCCTGGCCGCCGTGAAACCTAATCAATCCTAACAGCGTAGTAGAATCAAGAATTAAATTTCGGTTGTCGGAAAAGTTTATTAATTGGATAAACAGCCGATGACCCTTTTTTGCCTAGCCACCATTTAAAATGAAGGAGTTTGTGATGCGAATGAAGGGAATTTCCGCCTGTCTTTTGGTTTTGGTATCTCTTATGTCAATCAACGTAGTTGCTCAGAGCGCCGATAGGCTGCCGCCGATAAAATTCAAAGAATTTAAGTTGAAAAACGGCCTCCGTGTCGTATTGCACGAGGACAAGTCGACGCCGGTCGTTGCGGTAAATGTCTGGTATCACGTCGGTTCGAAGAATGAGGAAGTTGGCCGCACAGGCTTTGCCCATCTCTTTGAGCACATGATGTTCCAGGGCTCGAAGAATTACAATACCGATTATTTTACGCCGCTGCAGGAAGCCGGAGGAAATGTCAACGGTACGACAAATCAGGACCGCACTTGGTACTACGAAACGGTACCATCGAATTTTCTTGAGACCGCATTGTTTCTCGAAGCCGACCGTTTAGGCGGATTGCTCGAAGCGATGACGCAGGAAAAGCTCGATAATCAGCGAGATGTCGTCAAAAACGAGCGCCGCCAGCGGGTCGATAATCAACCTTACGGCTCAGCGTTCGAAAGGATCGGCGAGATCATGTACCCGAAAGGCCATCCGTATAACTGGACGACGATCGGTTCGCTCGAAGATCTCTCCGCCGCTTCGATGGACGACGTGAAATCCTTTTTCCGTCAATACTACGTTCCGAATAATGCGGTTCTCGTTCTCGCCGGAGATTTTAACGAAAAGCAGGCCAGAACCTGGATCGAAAAATATTTCGGCCCGATCGCAAAGGGTGCCGACATTAAACGCCCAAATCCCGCGATGCCGAAAATGAGTGCCGAAATTCGCACAAAGATCGAAGAAGACGTTCCGCTTCCGCGTGTTTACATGGTATGGCACAGCGTACCGCAATATTCGCCCGACGAGGCTGCACTCGATATGCTCGGCTATATTCTCTCTACCGGTAGAAGTTCGCGGCTGCAAAGCAATCTGATCTACGGCAAGGAAATGGCCCAGAACATCGGGGCCGGAAACGGCACAAACGAGATCGGCGGTGTTTTCCAGGTTCAGGCAACCGCACGTCCAGGCAAATCCCTCGACGATATCGAAAAAGAGATCGATCTCGAACTCGAACGGATCAAGAAGGAAGCTCCGACCGCCGATGAACTCAACCGGGCCCGCAACAGCATCGAATCGCAGACAATCTTCGGTTTGCAGACCGTTTTAGGCAAGGGTTCACAGCTCAGCACCTACGCCGGATATATCGGCAAACCCGATTATTTCCAGGCTGACCTCGACCGCTACCGCAAGGTGACGCCGGCCGATGTGCAACGCGTGGCGAACACGTATCTTACCGCAAACCGGCTGGTGATGACTTACATGCCGAAGAAAGGCGAAGCGAAAAAGCTGAACGCCGATGCTAACAAACCAAGCTCGACGAAATCCGGTAAAAAGGACGACGCTTTGCTTGCGAAGCAGACCGCGGACCTGCCTAAGGCCGGGCCAAACCCGACACTTTCACTGCCGCCGATTGAAAAAACAAAGCTGTCGAACGGTTTGGAAGTCTGGATGGTCGAGCAAAAGGAACTGCCGATCGTTTCAATGAATCTCGTTCTTAAAACCGGTTCCGCCGGTGAAGCCGCCGACCGCACAGGCGTTGCCGGATTGACCGCCAGCCTGCTGGATGACGGAACCAGGACCCGTACCGCGGTTGAGATAAATAATCAGCTTCAGGCGATAGGTGTTGGCGGCATAAATGCCGGATCGGTTTTCGATTCGACGACGGTCTCGATGCAGACTCTGACGAAGAACCTGGATCAGGCGCTCGATATTTACGCCGATGTAATTACAAACCCGATTTTTCCTGATAAGGAACTGGAAAGCGTTCGCGGACGCTCGCTGGTCGGTTTGAGACAGCAGAAAGCGAATCCGAACGCGATCTCGAACACTGTTTACAACAAGGTTTTGTACGGATCGCATCCTTACGGGCGTGAGAATACCGAGCAGACTTTGAAGGCAATCACCCGGGACGATCTTGTAAAATTTTACGAATCGAACTACCGCCCGAATAACGGTGTCCTCATAGTGGTCGGAAATTACGATAAGGCCGGATTAAAAACGAAGCTTGAAAAAGCGTTTGCCGGCTGGAAACCGGGTGATGTCGCTTCAAGCACACTGCCGGAAACCAAATCGCTGGACAAAACGGTCATTTACCTTGTTGACCGTCCAAATTCGGCCCAGTCGGTCGTGTCAATCGGCCAGGTCGGAATCGACCGGGCCAATCCGGATTATTTCCCAGTGGTCGTGATGAACTCGATCCTCGGCGGAGCGATCACATCCCGCGTCAGCATGAACCTTCGTGAAGACAAGGGTTACACCTATGGTGCCGGCACAGGGTGGAGCTATCGTAAAGGAGCCGGGCCATTTCGTGCCGGTGCCGACGTTCAAACGGGTGTTACGAAAGAATCGATCGCCGAATTCATGAAGGAACTCAACGGCATTCGCGGCGGAATACCTGTCACGCAAAGGGAACTTGATTACAACAAGCAAAGCCTCATCCGGCGGTTCCCATCGGCCTTTGAAACGGTCGGCGGAATATCGGGCCAGCTTTCGAATCTGGTCGTGTACGGGCTGCCGGAAACTTACTTTAACGATTACATCACCAAGGTAAATGCGGTAACGGTCGATGACGTGAACCGCGTGGCAAAACAATATCTCGACACGTCGAAGATGGCTATTGTTGTTGTCGGTGACAGGAAAACGGTTGAAGCGGGATTGAAGGATCTCGGTTACTCGGTCGTTATTCTGGATGCTGACGGCAATCCCGTTAGCGAATAGTATTCACCATTAGAGCAGAAGCCTGACCGTTAGGAAGGGCTTTCTTCTACCCATGAGTAAGAAGAAAGCCCTCCCTAACGGTCAGGCTTCTGCATTTTAT
>JANMSP010000341.1:0-15153 GCA_031389475.1 Pyrinomonadaceae bacterium | reverse complement strand
TAGCTGGGGACTCGCGAACGACATTGTCGCTCCCGGAGATTTCGATGGTGACGGCAAAGCTGATTTCTCCGTTTTTCGTCCTTCGGAAGGTAACTGGTACATCGCTAACAGTACCGGGACTTTCACTGCCGGGCAGTTTGGACTTCCGGGGGAAATTCCGGTTCCGGCGGATTATGATGGTGACGGGAAGGACGACCGTGCCGTGTTCAGGCCTTCGAATTCGACCTGGTACATTCTTAACAGCAACGGCCTTAATGTCAGGGAGCAGGCTTTCGGGCTAGCGGGCGACCGTCCGGTTCCGGGAGATTACGATGGCGATCTGAAAGCCGATCTTTCGGTGTTCAGGCCTTCGAATGGGACGTGGTATCGTGCCAACAGCGGCAACGGAAATTTCGTCGAACAGCAGTGGGGATTGAACGGAGACATTCCCGTTAACGCCGATTACGATGGTGACAACAAACAGGACTATGCCGTATGGCGCCCATCTGCGGCGAGCTGGTATATTCTGAACAGCACGAACGGCAGTTACAACTTCCGCTCGTTCGGCCTGACAGGCGACGTTCCAGTTCCCGGTGATTACAATGGCGACGGCTCGGACGACATCGCCGTATTCAGAAACGGTTTCTGGTACATCATCCGCTCGGCACAGGTGTTTACCGAAACCCAATTCGGCCTAGCGGGCGATACGGCAATTCCGGCGAAATAATTGGTGTGAGTTCACGATTTTTAAGTTCTGAGTTCAAGCTTCAGCTTGCCTTTTGATTAACGAAGAAGAACGCTGAAGCGTGAACTCAGAGCTATGCTATTTTGCCAGTAGTCGAACTTTGAAAAAATTGCTGGCATATTCGTGCTGGTTTATGTCATCATATAGTCACTGGGGGTGATATTATGATAAATAATAAAACTGAGGTGGCTGCTTACTAACTGTTTGCATCCACCCTCTACAATCAAAAAAAGCAGCCTGTGGATAACCGCAGGCTGCTTTTATTTTGTCTGTTATTCGAGTTTATCTTCCTCGCGAATAATCGATACGCAGACCGTTATCGTTGCGAACGGCACTTATTCCGTTGTCCAAACGTGAAATCCGCACGGTAGCACCGTCCAGCGTCATCGTGTCCCGGTACATCGTTCCATAAGTGGCGCGTCCGTCAACATTAGCGATAACCCGTCCGTTCCTCGAAATGGTCAAGGTGATAGGCTGGCCCTGATTCTGTCCGTAGAACGTGCCGACTGCCCAGTTCGGGACATCGCCCTGCTGTCCATCGCCATCGCCCGGATTCCAACCGCCGCCACCGCCGTTGTTAGTCTTTAGATAATCGATCCGGAGCCCGTTGTCGGTCCGAACCGCACTAATGCCATTATTCAATCGAGTAATTCGTGCTGTGCCGCCGTCAATGTTCATCGTATTGCGGTACATCGTGCCATTGACAACCTGGCCGCCGATATCAGCAGTGACTCGGCCGTTTCGATTGACGACGAGCGTGATATCATCGTTCCCGCTGCGTCCGTAGAATGTGCCGACAGCCCAGTTCGGCACATTGCCCATCTGGCCGCCGCCATTCCAACCGCCGCCATTACCGCCTCCGCCGCCATTCCAGCCGCCGCCGTTCAGGCCCGGCAGATCATAAGTGTCGGCCAACGAATTGAGGTCCGCACGCATTCTGTTCCACTGTGCCTCAAGCCTTTGACGAAAAGGCAGCGAGGTCATCATATCGTTCACCGGCCGTGCTTCGCGCATTACGGCTGTAACGTTGTTGCGGCTTTCCCACCACGAATCGTTCCGGTCGAAATCAGACCGCAGGCGGTCAAGCGAATTTTCATAATCCGCAACGGTTCTGTTGAATCGTGTTTCCGACGAAGTGCCGTTCAAATTGCTCCGATCCATCGAACGGTCAAATTCGGCGCGGAATGTGTTGCTGCTTTGTTCAAGCTTATTGATGATCCGGCCAACATCCTGTTTCGAGTAGCGATTCGCATATCGCCCTTGTCCCTGTGCGTCCGCCGTGCTCGAAAGAACAAACGTCATCGTCACCAGGCAAAAAACGGAAAGTAAGGTTGAAAATAGTAATTTCTTTGTCATAAAGCCTCCGGCCCCTGTAATTTTTAAAGTGTTGGTATCAAAACTAACAGATATCCAACCCATTATATGAGTTATCAAAAATCGTGCCTAAGTCCTTTGAACAAAAGCGGACAAATGATAGGAACGAATATAAGTAAACGAAAAACTCTGCAATAATGAAAGTATATTAGATGTAGCAATTCCGCACAATATATTTATTCATGCTGATCTCCGATTTTGTTTTCGATTTACCGGAACATCTTATTGCCCAAACACCACTCGAAAACCGCCAGGATTCTCGGATGCTTGTGGTCGACCGCGCATCGCAAACCTTAAAAGACAGAGCATTTCCAGATATTTTTACCCTTTTAAGAAGCGGTGATCTGGTTGTCGTAAACAACACACGGGTCTTTCCCGCCCGTCTATCGGGGAGATTGGAGACGGGAGCACAAATCGAGACATTCCTTGTGGAAGAGGTCGAAGACGGCGTATGGCTGACGCTAGCCAAGCCCGCCCGGCGGCTTAAGACAGGTAAAAAGATTTTTTTCGGAGATCGCCTTATAGGCAAGGTCCTGGAAAAGACAGCCGACGGCAAGGTCATCATTAAATACCAAACCGATGGTGATTTCAACGAAATCGTGCAGGAGATCGGCAAAACGCCGCTGCCGCCGTATATTAAACGCGGCGAAACGAACATCGATTCGGATCGAGAACGCTATCAAACCATTTACGCAAAGGAAAGAGGCGCAATCGCCGCACCAACAGCCGGGCTTCACTTTACGCCGCAGGTCGTCGAGAGTATAAAAAATGCGGGTGCCGAAATCGCCGAGATCACTCTTCACATCGGCTATGGAACATTCGAACCGATCCGTGTCAATGAGCTTTCGGAACATCGTGTGGCGCCCGAACGTTTTGAGATAACGGAAATTACGGCTGATCTCCTTAACAGAGCAAAAGATGAAAAACGTCGAGTTATAGCAATCGGCACGACGACAACGAGGGCGCTGGAAAGTTCAATCGATAAAAACGGCCGATTCATTACTGGGCGGCAATCCGCCGATTTAACGATTACTCCGGGCTATAAATTCCGTGCGGTCGATTCGATGCTTACGAATTTTCACCTGCCAAAAAGCTCTTTGCTCGTTTTAGTTTCAACTTTTGGCGGTCACGAACTTATAATGAACGCATACAGACACGCCGTCAAAGCAAATTACCGGTTTTATAGCTACGGCGACTGTATGCTGATTTTGTAGTCTGGGAAGTCCAGGAAGTTTGGGAAGTTATGGCTGTTTTGCAAACAATTCGAAACCTGTTCGTGCCGCCCACGCATTCTGCTCCGGCGGTGATCGTGCCTGCTCCGCCGACGACATACAGTATTCACACGCTGACGGTAAATCATCTCGAAGAAGTTCTGCGGCTCAATATGCGCTGCTTTAAGAACGGAGAGAATTACACCAAACATACCTTCTCATACATCCTCAATGAACCGAACACGCTCAGCTACCGCATTGTTGCTGCGAACGGAGAAATGGTCGGTTTTATTTGCCTGATGATCAATTCTGACGGAGCCGCGCATATAACGACGATCGGAGTTGCTCCGGAACACCGCCGCCGCGGGCTGGCCGAAGAATTACTTTCCCACCTGGAACGGGCAATTGTAATACGCGGTATCGGAACGGTCGTGCTTGAGGTGCGGATCGGCAATTTGGCCGCACAGCGTCTATATTTAAGTGCCGGATATATGATCGTTCAGCACCTCGTGAAATATTACAACAACGGCGAAGACGGCTATTTGATGGTGAAATCGCTGATTTGAACCCCATATGCCGAAATTTCCTCTGCCTAAAATTTATCCGGTCACGGATACACGCGTTTCGGGAGTTTCACACTTTAGACAAGTCGAAGAGTTGATAAAAGGCGGTGCAGAGTTTATCCAACTACGAGAAAAACATTCATCACCACGTGATTTTTACGAGGCGGCGGAACAATCGATAGATCTGGCCGGGAAAAGTTCTGTACGGATCATTATTAATGACCGCGTCGATATCGCTCTTGCGCTCAAAGCCGATGGTGTACATATCGGCCAAGATGACCTGCCGCCGGAATACGCCCGCAGGATTCTCGGACCGAACGCAATTATCGGTTTCTCAACCCATTCGCCCAAACAAGCACTAGCCGCCTTGTCTTTGCCTATCGATTACATCGCGATCGGTCCGATCTTCGCCACGCAGACAAAGGAAAATCCCGACACTCCGCTAGGTATTGATGGCTTAAAGCAGGTTCGGGAAATTACCGGAGATTTTCCGCTCGTCGCCATCGGCGGAATTAACTCGACAAATCTTGAAGATATTTTCGCAGCCGGTGCCGATTCCGCCGCGATGATAGGAGATTTAATTTCCGATCCCGCAAATATCGCGAAAAAATTGCGGCGATTCATTCAAATCGCATCTTGAAATTCAAACATCGTTGTTCATTGTTAAAATATGCTTGCAATAGCCGTTACCAATCTGCAATAATGTCTCTAGTGAATTGCCTGTCTATTAGGTACGTTTTAATCTCAAGTTTTTTCCTGCCTTTCCCCGATCCTTTCTAGGAGTAATCCAACCCATGAGTTTGCTGGATATAGCACCGATAATTGAGCAGATGCTGCTCGTTTCCGACAACGTCAGCGATCTGAATTTCTCGTGCGGCCAAACACCGCAGGTCGAGATCAGCGGCGTGCTTTATACGGTTTCGCCGATGGGCCTCGGACGTTTGACCGCGTTTCAAACCGAGATGATCGCCATGGCCCTGCTGCGGGACAACGCCGACGCTGCGATGCAGCTGGCAAAAGTGCGGACCGCGGATCTGAGCTACGCTCTGCCGGGAAAATGCCGGTTCCGCGTAAATATATTTCAGCAGCGTAATTCTTTCTCGATCGTCATGCGGGTAATTCCGCACGAGGTACCGAGTTTTGATTCGCTGGCAATTCCGCCGCAGCTTCAGGATATTTGCGAGATCAGAAATGGGATCGTTTTACTTACAGGTCCGACCGGTTCCGGAAAAAGCTCGACGCTCGCCGCAATTATCGACAGAATAAATACGACGAAGAGCTATCACATCGTGACGATCGAAGACCCGATCGAATTTCTTCACAATCACAAAAAGAGCACGATCAACCAGCGTGAGGTCGGTGCTGACACAAAAGATTTCGCGTCGGCTCTCCGGGCCGCATTGCGTCAAGCCCCAAAGGTAATCCTAGTCGGCGAGATGCGTGACCTGGAAACCGCCGAGATCGCTTTGGAAGCGGCGGAAACCGGACACCTTGTTTTATCTACGCTGCACACCATTGACGCCTCGAAAACCATTGATCGTATTATCGGCCTTTATCCGAAGAATGAAGAACGAATAATTCGTACGCGCCTTGCCCAGACCTTCCGCTATATAGTTTCACAGCGTCTCCTGCCGCGTGCGGACGGAAAAGGACGCATCGCCGCCGTCGAGATCCTTAAATCGAACCCGCGTACCCGAGAATATATTGAAAAAGGTGAAAGTGAGGGTAAGACTTTGCTCGACGCCATCCGCGACGGCGAGCTCGACGGAATGCAGGATTTCGATTCGGTGATCCGCAAGATGATCGAAACGAAAGCTATCACCCTGGAGGACGGCCTTTCGTTCGCAACAAATCAAAATAATCTTCTGCTTCAGCTCAAAGGGCTTGCTTCGAACGAGGATTATACAATTCCGGGGAAGCCCAGGAAAAATTCTCAGCCGTCGACTATACCGCCGCCCCCGCTGCAAACGACGAGTTCCGTTCTGGATATGATGGACTGAACGGAAGTTGCCAGTGGTCAGTTGAAACGCTGAGCCTATCCTGACATTCATTCACTGACAACCGAGAACGGACGACCGACAACTACCATATGATAATACGCTGTGATAACTGCTCTGTTTCCCTACAGCTGGACGAATCGAAAGTTCCGGCCGGACATTTTACTGTCCGCTGTCCGCGATGCCGGAATATGCTGCGTGCGACGCGCGATTCCCAAGGCTTTGGTTCGGCCGCTGTCCAGCAACTGGCCGCCAATAAGCCGGCACCTGTCGCCGCCGAGGGCAACGGGAAATTTACCGAAAACAATTCGGAATTTCAGATCAATTCAGCCGTGCGGTCACTATTGGCGGCGTTGCAGGGCGGAACGGGATCGTTCGGCGGTGACGATGAAAAGTCCGAAAAGCCAAGACGGGCGCTTTTATGCCTTGGCGAAAAGAAGGACGAGGTCGCTAAACTATTGACGGAAAACGGCTACCGCGTCTATGTTGCCCAAACGCCGGCACAGGCGAATGAGCGTTTGAGGGAAGGCAAAACTGAGCTCGTTATATTTTCACCCGATTTCGCTGCCGAGTTCGGTGGAGCGGCGATATTACAGCAGAAGGCAAATGCCATGTACTCATCGGAACGCCGGCGGCTTTTCCTTATCTCACTCGAAGACGGCGGGACGACGATGAACGCTCACGATGCCTTCGCCCGCAATCTTAATTTGATCGTCAACACCAGCGATATCCCGCAGCTTCCGCTGATCCTAAATCGGGCAATGCTGGATTTCAACGACCTATATCACTATTTAAATATGGGCCTCGGTTTGGAGCCGATCTAAATTTTCGATAAGTTTACGGGAAAATATTCCCGGCAAAATATTGTAGGGGCAGGGCGTGTCCCCCGTCCGTCTACCTTTCCCAGGAGACGAACTGAAGGACAGCCGCAGTTGCTGTCCCTACAATTTAACTTCCCACTAACTTCAAATGCTTCGTTTAATTCTGAAGGTCCGGTTATCCTCTTCGACGCCGACGAGATGAAAATAAAGCTCGTCTTCCAGTTTATTTGCATACGGGAAATGAATCGTTCCGAATTGAAACAGCGAGTGGTGCCAAAGATCCTTTTTAAAAGAACATAACATTTCGCACCCTTCATCGGCACCGACGTGCCACAAGGCCGCGACATTTTCTTTCTGCATAGGCGCATTTTCGGCGGTTGTCGTGAAAAACAGATCATCGCCGATCTTTTTCGAATAAAAGACTGTACCGCTCACATCGCCGAGAGTTTTGCGTTCGGAGGTTGCGCGGTCCATTTTGAAAATCTGGTTTTCTCGAAATTCTGCGTCGGTTCCGTAAAAGAAGCTTTCCTTGTCAAAAAGAATGCTCACCGCCCGCCACGATTCGTCGCCTTGACCGACAATGTTTACTGTCCGAAATTCGTCGAAAGTTTGCATAATACGGCATTCCTTGTCATCATCGCCGGTAAGGCAGAATATTGAGTCTGCTACCTCGTCAAAATATAGACCGTGAATGTGCTTAATCGAGTTTTCCGGGAAAGTGTAGATGACTCGAAGTGAATTGCTTCCTGTTTCGTATTTATAAACGAGCATCTCGCCGCGTTCGTTGTTCGCCAGATACTCGCCGAAGAAGACATTCCCGTTGCTGTCAACCGCGCAAGCAGCACGCAGGACACGGCACGGACGAACTAAACCTTTAAGAGCCGTGTAGCGACCTTGTCCATCGACAATTCCGACTGATTTATCGAAAGTGACGAACAGATCGCCGTTTCCGAGCGGGATCACGTTCGTCACCATAAACCGCAAAAGCCGTTGAGCAAGGCGGAGATTAGCCGCAAATTGTTTCCAGCCCGGAGCGTCGATTGTTGAAAGTTTTTCAAACGGCGGCTTCAGGTTGCTGGATCGATACAAAACATTTCGGCGCGAAAGATAGAAAATATCCGGTTCGGCCCATTCAATCGTGTAGCCTTTTAGTTCCGGGATTTCTTCGATCTTCCAGCTCATATTACGCTTCCTTTTTGCAGAAAAACGAGCCGATCACCAAAACATCCATTTTCGTTCGCATAAAGCACTCGATCGCCTCAAACGGCTGGCAAACTATCGGCTCGTTCTCGTTGAAACTTGTATTGAGAATTACCGGAATGCCGGTTTTGCCTTCGAAGGCTTTGATCAGATCGTAGTAAAGGGCGTTCTCTTCGCGCGAAACGGTTTGCAGCCGCCCGGTATCATCGACGTGATTAACGGCCGAAAGCCGGTCACGCCATTCAGGCCTGATCTTATAAACATGGAGCATAAACGGCGACGGATAATCCTGCTCGAATATTTCGCCCTGCCTCTCGACTAAGACCGACGGAGCGAACGGACGAAATTCTTCGCGGTGCTTGATGCGGGCGTTTAGAATATCCTTCATATTCGGAAATCCGGGATGCGCGAGGATGGAACGGTTCCCGAGAGCTCGCGGGCCCCATTCCATTTTCCCCTGGAACCAGCCGATTACGTTGCCGTTCTTGATCTCGTCCGTCGTTCGCTCAAGAAGGTCGTTCCGCTCGAGTTTTTTGAACGAAAGGCCGTATCTTTCCAGTTCCGATTTGATAAAAGCATCGCCGTATTCGTCACCCAGATAGGAATTCGTCATCTTCCACCGCTTGCCTTCCTTGAGTACAGAATTGCTGACATAAAGCGCCGCTCCAAGCGATAATCCGTCGTCACCCGCCGCGGGTTGAATACAGGTTTCGCGGAACGGGGTTTCGATGACCATTTTCCCGTTGGCGACACTGTTAAGAACACACCCGCCGGCCATGGATACTCTAGTCGTTGGAACTTGTTTGTGCAAAAGACCGAGCAGATGCATGTAATATTTTTCAAAAATGCGTTGCAAACCGAATGAAACATCGCGGTCGCGTTTTGTGATATCAGAATACGGAATACGGGCTGGGCCGAGTTTTTCGATGAACAAATCCGAAAACAGGCGATGCACGACCATTTCACCCTTATCGTTTATCTCCATTCCCTGATTCGCTCCGAACGGCAGAAAGTAGTCCGGATTGAGCTGAAAACCCTTTTTTGTTTGGATCAGCATCTTATCGAAGAATTCGGTGTAAGTGTTCTCGCCCAAGGGAGCAAGGCCCATAACCTTTCCCTCATCGCCGTATTTTTCATAGCCAACGAACTGGCAAACCGCCGTGTAAAGGGTTCCCAGCGAATGCGGCACAAAGATCTTTTGCAGCGGCCGGATCTCATCACCCGAACATTCCGATAGCAAACAAGAAACAAAATCGCCCGAACCGTCGATAGTTATACCGGCACAGTGTTCCCAATCCGACGCAAAGTAAGCGCTTGCCGTGTGAGCGATGTGGTGCTCAACATTGTAGGATTTGAAGTTGAGCGTTGATTCATCAATGCCGCATTCGCCGGCGATCATGGATTTCAAATTATCGAAACCTTTGCTTTTTGAACGGATTTTCGCCAGGTTCAGTAGCTTCGAAGGATTCTTCAACGCGAATTCCAATTTCTTATGTAAATTCGCCGACGAATCACGGCCGACGGCGACGGCGTCTATTTCCGAAAGTTTTAGGCCTGCGATCTCCAAGCATTTCGCGACCGAGAGTTTCGGAAATCCGGCGTAATATTTGGTACGGTTCAGCCTTTCTTCAGCAATTGCGGCGACGGGCACACCATCAATTATGATCGCGGCGGACGACCCCGCGTGTAATGTATTGACCCCTAAAATTACGCTCATTTAAGATTTTTCTGGTTTATCGAATGGAGATATACGCTGTCCGCGACCTTTACCATCGGTTTTATGTATTCGCTGAGCTTTCGCAGAATCGAAGATGAATGGACGACCGCTTTATACTTCGCCGGAAGCAGATCGGCGTCGGCGTTTTGGATTCCGAGACCGAAGTAGCAGTCGGTTGTCATCACGGTTTCACCGATTTTCGCCCTAAATGTTTCCATAAGCTCCGATGGCGTCCAGTATCTGATCTCGAATCCCTCGCCCTCGGTAAAACCGCGTCGGCGATGCTGCTGATATTGCCGAATGCCGTATTTATTCGACATTTGAATCAATGTTTTGCCATTCATTTTCAAAACGCGGCTTACTTCATCGAGCGATGCCCGCACATTATCCTTGCTCAAATGCTGATATACGCTGTAACAAAAAACCACGTCAAAAGCATTATCTGCAAAAGGCAGAAACCGGGCGTCGCCGACGATAAAATCGCATACCGCTCCCAATTGTTTTGAAACACGGCGGGCCGCAAGAACTGCATTCAAACTCGGATCGATGCCGATAGGCCGATAGTTTTTCTTCGCGGCGGCAATCGACCACCTGCCCCAATTGCAGCCTATATCAAGCATCCGCTCGCCGCCGCCCTGTTCTAATCTAGTTTCGGGAATCGGGTAACGGGTCAGCTTATTTTGGACGGCGAAGTAAAGATTTCCGGAGGTATACGGAACTTCATGCTGGACGAACCAATCGACCTCGGTTTCACCTTTCGTTTCTTCTTTGGTTTCCGTTAATTTCCCGGAGGCTTGAAATGCGGAAACTTTCGCCAACGTTTCCTCAATATATCCATGCGTCGAAACAGCGTCATCAACCAGCATTATCGGAAAACCGGAAATTATTGGATATATGTGATTATCGGGACAAACGAGCCAATTATCTTGAAGGTCTAATTTCTGCTTGTCTCGCGGGCAAACAAGATTATTTCGCAGCCATTCGTTCATTAAGGATCACAAATTCGGAAATTAATCTTATCAAATATGGCAGGACGTGCCAATTTGAAGACGCTTGGCAGCTTTTACAAGATCGCAAGCTCACACACTAGAACTTCAATTTGAAGGCGTGAACCCGCCGCTCCGGGACCGCCGATAGAGGTCTTTATGGCTAAGTCCGTTTGGGCAATCCGTTTAATCGCCTTTACTAATTTTCCGATCTCGGCGCGCCGTGCGGCTGACAGAAATTCTTCCTGTTTATTCCCGTAGAGCTTAACAGCGGTAGCAATTTCCTGGCGGCTGACCCCCTTTTCCATCAGGTCTTTGGCCATCAGCAATCGCCGGTAATTATAGGAAATAAGGCCGAGCAGGGCGAGAGGCTCAGCGCCGTCATCCAAAATTTTTCGCATCGTGCGGATGGCCTTTTCGCCGCGGCCGGCCATGAGGTTGTCGGTCAGCTCGAAATTGGTCAGTTCACGGGAATTTGCGACGAGCGATTCGATCAGCTCGATGGTGATCAGCTTATCCGGCAAAACAGCGGTCGAGAGTTTTTCAACCTCGTTGGTCAAACGCCGAAGGTCGCTGCCCGTCATCGCCGTGAGATGGCGGATGGTGCGTTCGTCCGCTTCGGAACCGGATTCGCGAATTTTATCGGCGGCGAATTTTCTGAGCGCGGCATCGTCGAGACGCGGAAATTCCACCGCAACCGGACGCCCTTTTAGTAGCAGCTTGCCGATCTTGCGGTTGGCGTTCAGCTCGTCGGCGATGAAAATGACTACAGAGGATTCTGCCGGCCGTTTGAGGTAATTTTCAAGCGCTGCTTCCTGGTCTTCTTTCAGCGTATCCTTGCCGGCGGTCGCCCCAACGCGGACATCGCAGATTCGTACCACGCGTTTTTGAGCCATCATTGGAAGCTGCTCGGCAGCAGCGATAGCGGGCTGAAGATTATCGGCTACGGCAAGGCTAAATTCGGTTTCATTAAAATCGCGGAAATCGCTTTCGTTGAAGGAAAGGTTGGCGATGGTTTTGGCGGCGATGTCGCGTAAGTATGTTTCCGCACCGTAGAGGACATAAACAGGTGCGATGTCATGGCGTTTCAGCTGCTCGCGAAGGTCGTCTTTGGTTAATGTAGGCATAAGAATGTGTATTGCATAGGCAATTCCACGGCTAGGATACAAAACCCCGGTCGCTACCGCTCTTGGTACCGACTCGGACGCCGCGTCTATGAGTCCCCTCATCATCTCGGCATCACTTCTTTTCTTACTTTACGCCCATTCCATTTACGATCGTCGAAACTACCGATTCGGCGAAGGCTCTTGCGATGCGTTCAACGGCTGGATCTTCTTCGTTGAAGAACGACCGGGGGTCTTCGGAAAATTCGTAGGAATCGCGAAATAAAAAATTCTGATTATCATACAGAATTTTATTTTCCTTCAGGTCGCGGATAGTGACGGCGACGATAACTGTGACCTCGTATACGCGGGCACGGCCGTCGCGGTCGAGCAGGACGCCGGTGAAACCGAAATCGCGGACCGTGCCTTCGACCACAGCGTCAGCGCCTTCAAGTGTTCCCTGCACCTTCAAGCCGTTTCCGCGTTTTATGATCTCTTTAGTAACGGCCTCGGTCAGCCGCGATTCGACGCGATAGCGAAGGCCTTTAGCCTCAAATTTAAATGCCGGGACGGCGATCGTTTCGATGTGCTTCGGCAGGCCGGAATTCTTCACCGGTTTATAGCATTCGGTGAATCCGGAAACCAAAACAAGTGTAATAAACGCTGCCGATAATCTAAGTAATTTCATAAGTGCTTTTTGATTGCATCGGCAACCTTTACAGCGTCGACTGCTTCTTTGACGTCGTGAACGCGGACGATTTTAGCTCCGTTGAAAACTGCCACCGCGATGCTTGCGAGGCTGCCGTTCAATCTCTGATCCACCGGGGTGCCGCTGAGAATCTTGCCGATGAAGGACTTACGCGATGTGCCGACCAAAATTGGATAATCAGGAAATTCATTTACAAGTTTATCAAGTTTGGCAAGCAATTCTAAGTTCTGGTCGTATGTTTTGCTGAATCCGATGCCGATGTCGATGACGATATTGTGTGTATTCACGCCAAAGCTTTTAGCCTTTTTAATGGAAAAGCGAAAAGCTTCAGCAACTTCGCTAATGATATTTTCGACCGGTTCCTGTTTATGCAACGCTTCGAAAGTACCGCGGGAATGCATCAGAACGATGCCCGTGTTGTATTTGGCTGCAATTTCGGCGATGCGCTCGTCGAAGCGGAGGCCGGAAATGTCATTGATTATTTCGGCTCCTACGCCCACTGCGGCTTCGGCGACAGTTGATTTTGTAGTGTCGATTGAGATAGGAATATCGAACCGTTTTGAGATTGCTTCGATAATTGGAACGACGCGGTTTATCTCTTCTTCGGATGAAACTTGTATGCTGTTCGGGCGGGTCGATTCACCGCCGATATCAATGATGTCAGCACTTTCACTTATGAACTTTTGGGCCTTTTTTAGTGCGGCATCGACTGATCGAATTTCGCCGCCGTCGGAGAAGCTGTCGGGCGTAATGTTGAGAATCGCCATGACCAGCGGAAGCTCAAATGATAATTTTCGGCGTGAGGTTTGCCAATACATATGAAAGGTAAAAGTAAAAAGGCGAAAGTAAAGTCTGCACCCTACTTTCGCCTTTTAACTTAAAACCCCCGGTCGCTACCGCTCGCGGTACTGACAAACTGCCTAAGCCGTTGCCGGGCTGTTCGGCGTTATCGGCGGAAGAAGCGGTTTTTTGAACCGGCTCTTTGACGTGGTTTCTTCGGTTTCCGGTGTTCCGTCGTCATCGGTTGTCGATGGAAGTGGATCGTCGCCATCAATCGGCAGTCCAGCCACTATGCGTCGAAGTTGGGCACTATCGAGCGATTCGTGCTCAAGCAACGCCTCCGTAAGCCGTTCCATCGTCTCGCGATTATCGGACAAAATTTTCTTTGCCCTTGCATACTGTTCCGAGATGATGCGGTTCACTTCCTTATCGATCTTGATCGCCGTGTCTTCCGAAAAATCACGATGCTGGGCGATCTCACGGCCGAGGAATATTTGCTCTTCCTTTTTGCCGTAAGCAAGCGGGCCGAGCTCAGACATTCCGTATTGGCAAACCATAGCACGGGCGACCTCCGTAGCTTTTTCGATGTCGTTCGAAGCACCGGTCGTGATGCTGCCGATGAACAATTCTTCGGCAATTCGTCCGCCCATTGCGTTTGCGATCATCGCGAGCAATTCTTCCTTCGTCCGGCCAAGAATATCGGCTTCTGGAAGAAAGTATGTGACGCCCAGAGCACGTCCGCGCGGAATTATAGTGACCTTATGAACCGGATCGCTATCCGGAATGTTCATCCCGACGAGAGCGTGGCCAGCTTCGTGAATCGCCGTCAAGCGTTTTTCCTTATCGGAAATAACCATACTGCGGCGTTCCGGGCCCATCATTACTTTGTCTTTCGCGAATTCAAGATCTTGCAATCTCACAACTTTTTGGTCACGGCGAGCGGCGACCAATGCCGCTTCGTTAACCAGATTCGCGAGATCGGCACCGGTGAATCCGGGTGTGCCGCGGGCAATAATGTTTACATTGACGCCTTCGTCAAGCGGAATCTTGCGGGTGTGAACTTTAAGAATTCCCTCACGTCCCCGAACGTCCGGATAAGACACGACAACCTGGCGGTCGAAACGTCCCGGGCGAAGAAGCGCCGGATCGAGCACGTCGGGCCTGTTGGTCGAAGCCATCAGGATAACACCGTCGTTTGATTCGAAACCGTCCATTTCTACGAGCAATTGATTCAGCGTCTGCTCACGTTCATCATGGCCGCCGCCCAAACCGGCACCGCGATGGCGTCCGACGGCGTCGATCTCGTCAATAAATATGATGCAGGGAGCGTTTTTCTTACCCTGCTCGAAAAGGTCGCGGACGCGGCTTGCACCGACGCCGACGAACATTTCCACAAAATCCGATCCGGAGATCGAAAAGAAAGG
Source organism: Pyrinomonadaceae bacterium (assembly GCA_031389475.1). GTDB lineage: Bacteria > Acidobacteriota > Blastocatellia > Pyrinomonadales > Pyrinomonadaceae > OLB17. Next base: position 544 of record JANMSP010000341.1, on the reverse strand, counting down.
GACGTTCGCTTCACCGGCAACTGCTTTCGCAAGCAATGTTTTTCCGGTTCCCGGAGGGCCCATCATCAATACGCCCTTCGGAATCTTACCGCCGAGCTTCTGAAATTTTTGCGGGTCTTTGAGGAATTCGATGATCTCCGAAAGTTCTTCTTTCGGTTCTTCAACACCGGCAACGTCTTTAAATGTGACGCGTTTCTGCTGGTTGTTTAACAATTTCGCTTTGGACTTACCGAAGCTTAGCGCTTTATTTCCACCAGCCTGCATTTGGCGAAGCGTGAAAACGAGGAATCCGATAAGCAGCAAAAACGGCAAAAGCTGGATCAGTATCAGCCAGCCGAATCCGCTCGATGCCGATTCCAGATTGACTTTCGTGCCGGTTTCGGTCGCGGCGGCGTAGATCTGGTCGCGGGTGGAATCGCTTGTATCAAGAGCTGCGACGAATTTAGCGTCGCTTTTATCGATCAATTCAAGTGAGCTTGCCTTGACGGTAATTTCCTTGATGTCTTTATTTATAAGCTGGGTAAGAGCGGCGTCAAACGACAAC
>JANMSP010000318.1:0-2681 GCA_031389475.1 Pyrinomonadaceae bacterium | reverse complement strand
ACTAAGACTTCATCGTTGGCCTTGCAGGCCCGACGAAGTCTTAGTTGTTAAATGCAGTGTTTTTTAGCTGCGGAGCATTAGAAACTTAAAATAGAAAAGAGATGACTATAAAAGAAAATGTTACGACTTACAGGTGTGATTTTTGTAAAAAGAAAATGTTTGTTGAAAAGGCAATGATTAACCATGAGCAATGGTGCAATAAAAATCCAAAGAATATAAGGGCTTGTCATGGATGCCTTCATTTGGAAGAAATAGAAAATGAGTAAAGAGAAATTCGACAGAAGCAAACCGCACGTCAATATCGGGACCATCGGACACGTTGATCACGGGAAGACGACTTTGACGGCGGCGATCACGAAAGTATTAGCCAAACACAATCCGAAGATCATTGTGCGGGCGTTCGATTCGATTGACAACGCGCCGGAAGAGAAGGCTCGCGGGATTACGATTGCGACCGCTCACGTCGAGTATGAAACGGCGAATCGGCATTACGCGCACGTTGATTGTCCGGGTCACGCCGATTACGTCAAAAATATGATTACCGGAGCCGCCCAGATGGACGGAGCGATTCTGGTGGTTGCCGCCACCGACGGTCCGATGCCGCAAACGCGCGAACATATTCTGCTGGGACGACAAGTCGGAGTTCCTTCGATGGTCGTTTTTATGAACAAGGTGGATATGGTGGACGACGAGGAGATGCTCGAATTGGTGGATATGGAAATCCGCGAATTGCTCTCATCGTATGAATTTCCGGGCGACGACACACCGATTGTGCAGGGGTCGGCACTCAAAGCACTCGAAGGCGATCCGGCGTGGGAGCCGAAGATTGACGAATTGATGCAGGCGGTGGACGATTTTATACCGACACCGGCGCGTGATACGGAATTGCCGTTTTTGATGCCGGTCGAAGATATTTTCACGATTCAGGGACGCGGGACGGTAGCGACGGGAAGAATCGAACGCGGGATTGTCAAAGTCAATGAAGCAGTCGAGATTGTCGGAATCAAGGACACCCGCAACTCGGTCTGTACGGGCGTGGAGATGTTCAAGAAACTGCTCGACGAAGGACGCGCCGGGGACAACGTCGGACTGCTGCTCAGAGGAGTCGAGAGAAAGGAAATCGAACGCGGGCAGGTGATTGCCAAACCGGGAACGATCAAACCGCACACGAAGTTCAAAGCCGAGGCGTATGTTCTGACCAAAGAAGAAGGCGGACGGCACACACCGTTTTTCACGGGTTACCGACCGCAGTTTTATTTCCGAACGACGGATGTCACGGGAGTGGCGAACCTTCCCGCAGGAGTGGAGATGGTGATGCCGGGAGATAACATTCAGATGGAGATCACCTTGATTGCCCCGATAGCAATGGAGAAGGGATTACGCTTTGCGATCAGAGAAGGCGGGCGAACGGTCGGAGCGGGAACCGTCTCCGAAGTCGTTGAGTAGTTAATTAATTCCGGGTTTCAGATTCCAAATTTCAGAATTGATTTGGAATCCGAAACCTGAAATCTGGAATACTGAAATTATGTTGAACGAAAAAATTCGCATTAAATTGAAAGCATACGATCACCGGGTTTTAGACCAATCCACACAGGAAATAGTCGAAACCGCGCGACGCACCGGAGCGAGAATTGCAGGACCGATTCCCCTTCCGACGATCAAAAACAGATGGACGGTTTTGCGTTCGCCGCACGTTGATAAAAAATCGCGTGAGCAGTTCGAGATCAGGACGCATAAGCGTTTGATGGATATTCTCGATCCGACTGCCGAGACGGTCGATGCGTTAATGAAGCTGGATCTTCCGGCCGGTGTGGATGTCGAGATCAAGGCGTTTGGGAAGAATTAGTCTGGGAAGTCGGGAAGGTCTAGGAAGTCCGGGAAGTCTGGGAAGTTCGGAAGGTCGTAAAGACTTCCAAGACTTCCAAGACTTCCAAGACTTCCGAGACTTCCCGGACTTGCCCGGCTCACTAAGATTATGATAAGCGGAATCATTGGTAGAAAAATGGGAATGACGCAGCTTTTTGCTGAGGACGGAACGGTAACACCGGTCACCGTTATCAAAGCAGGGCCTTGCGTTGTCGTCCAAATGAAGAGTGCTGCGGGCAGAGACGGCTACAATGCGGTACAACTCGGATTTGTCGAAGACAAACCGATTCGCATGAAGAATGTGACCAAGCCTTTACGCGGCCATTTCGAGAAAACGGGCGGCGGCCTGCCTCCGACACGGATCTTGAGAGAATTTCGGTTGAACGAAGAGCCGAATGCGGCGATCGGCGATCAGATCAAGGTCGATGTATTTGCCGACGGCGACAATGTCGATGTGGTCGGCAAGTCGAAAGGACGCGGTTTCGCCGGTACGATCAAACGCCACAACTTTCAGCGCGGGCCCGAGTCGCACGGTTCGATGAATGTTCGGGCCCCCGGTTCGATTGGCCAGTCGGCATATCCTTCGCGTGTTATGAAAGGTATGCGTTCGTCGGGCCACATGGGCGATGCCCGCGTGACGGTTCAGAATCTGACTGTTGCGAAAGTGGATGTCGAGAACAATATATTGATGGTTCGCGGTGCTGTGCCGGGACCGAATGGCGGATTGTTAATAGTTAAGAAAGCTTGATAGTTCCGAGTTCAAAGTTCCGAGTTCCGAGTTTCTGACCCGGAACCCGGAACCCGAAACTCGCAAC
>JANMSP010000263.1:0-18662 GCA_031389475.1 Pyrinomonadaceae bacterium | reverse complement strand
CCACTGTCCCACTGTCCCACTGTCCCACTGTCCCACTGATTATTGTTAAATCGAATTTTCAAAGATCAAGCCAACGTCAACATACGCCGTATCATTTTCTTATTTGTTGCATAGATTGTCAAGCATTTTATGTGTGCAACAACTCTTAAGTCGATTGCGACCGTCGCCCTCACTTTTTTACATTGCGCAATCGTTCCCAATAAACGAAAATCAAGTAAATCTTATTTCCAAGGAAAAGAAAAATGAGCGTAACAAAAATGATCGATCCGGCAGAATGGTCTGAATTCCTGTCCGAATTTTCCACGCGTAACCGAGGCCGCCGCGCCCGATTTGAATTATTCCGCCGCGACGGCCAAGTCGCCGAGGAAAGCCAGGAAGGCTATTTCGAACAGATCGGCATTGAAAAAGACGTGGTAACGATCGAAAGAAAATACAAAAACCACGAAAAAGATAAGCTTATGAGCGACGCTATCCCGAATATCCACGGGATTTCCGTTCAGCTTGATACCGATGAAAGCGAGAATACGCTTGAGTTCACCAACGACAAAGGCGACATGACCGTGCTGCATTTTGAATCACGGGTCGATGGCGATTCATAAATTATCTGCTGCGGCTATTTCCAATTGTTTCGGGTGCGCGTGACCGAATTTAGCTTCTATTAATCTTGGTTGTACTATAATCGCCCGGTGCGAGTACTTTTAGTCGAAGATGATGTGCGGATTGCCGGTTTTGTCGCAAAGGGCCTGCGCGAAAACACATACGCCGTGGATATTGCATCCGACGGCGAAGATGCCTTGTATCAAGCCTCGATCAACGATTACGACATAATTATTCTCGACGTGATGCTTCCCCGCAAAGACGGCTTTGCCGTTTGCGTCGAACTTCGGAAAGACGGTTTAAAGACTCCTATTCTGATGCTGACCGCTCGCGACGCTGTGGACGACCGGATTAGCGGCCTCGATTGCGGTGCCGACGATTACCTAATTAAACCCTTTGATTTTAAGGAGTTTCTCGCCCGGATTCGAGCCTTGCTGCGTAGAAAGGGTGAAATTCGGCCGCCGAGAATTATTGTCGCCGATCTGGAGATCGACACGACAGCCCGACGGGTGTGGCGGGCCGGACGAGAGATTTCGCTGACGGCAAAAGAGTATTCCCTGCTCGAATACCTGGCCCGTGAGCAGTCAAAGGTCGTCGGGCGTGCCGAGATCGCCGAGCACGTTTGGGACGAAAATTTCGACGCTTTTTCGAATCTGATCGAAGTTTATATCAAACGGCTCCGTTTGAAGATAGACGATGGCCTGGACGCGAAGTTGATACACACCCGACGCGGCGCGGGATATATCCTGGAAACCATCAGTGAATAGATGCTCAATTCCATACGAACACGGCTCACGCTTTGGTATGTTGGCGTTCTGGCTCTTGTGGTCATTGCTTTTGCTCTGTTGATTTATTTGTTGGTGGCCCGCAATTTGAGCAAGACTACCGATGATAATTTGGCTGAGATCGGACGAAGTATAGAAATCGACCTGCGCAAAGAAGAAGCCGATATAGCCGCCGAGAGGCTTGTACAGTCGAAACCGGTTGACGAAGCAGATGACGACGACGAAGACGAAAAGCCAGTGGACGCTGGTGAAGAAACTCTGCTATCCATCGAAGCGGCGATTGCCGAAGAACTTGAAGATCTGCGTTCCCGCGACTATGGATTCGCTGTTCTGGATCAAAATGGGCGGCCGGTTGCCTCGACAATAACAAACGCTAAACTGCAAAATGGATCGCGGAATTCCGACGAACAATCCCCATTCACCGATGTATCCGGTGAAAGCGGCGAGATGTTTCGTGTTTACATAATGCCGGTCACACTCGATGGGAAAAATTTTGAATTGTTGGTAACACGCTCACTTCGCGAACAAACCGTGTTTCTAGACGGCCTTAAGAGAATTTTTTACTTTTCCGTCCCGATTGCTCTTCTTTTGGCTGGCCTAAGTGGTTATTTCCTCGCCCGGCGAAGCCTCGCACCCGTCGTTTCAATGAGCAAGCAGGCAGGCAGGATCGGTTCAACAAATCTCAATGAACGGCTTACCATGCGGAATGAAAAGGACGAGCTTGGCGGTCTGGCTAAGGTCTTCAACGACCTGCTCGCGCGGCTGGAAACCTCGTTCGAACAGCAAAAACAGTTTATGGCCGACGCCTCGCACGAACTCCGTACGCCGCTGGCGATTATCCGCGGCGAATCCGAAGTTGCGCTGTCGAAGAACGACCGAACGGCTGAGAATTATCGCGAATCGCTCGCGATCGTTAATGACGAAAGTGTACGTTTGACCAAAATAGTCGAAGATCTTTTTACACTTGCCCGTGCCGACAGCGGACAGCTCAAACCGCAACTGACACCAGTTTATCTTGATGAAATTTTGGTCGAATGTGTCCGCGCCGTCGGCAGCCTGGCGAAAAAAAGAGACATTGAATTAGTTTTTTCCGTGCCCGCGGAAATGCCTCTTGCCGGTGACGAAACTCTCCTGCACAGGTTGTTTTTGAACTTGCTCGACAACGCCATCAAATATAACACCGAAGGCGGAACGGTCACTATTGCCGTGCAAAGCGACGTTGAACATCATTTTGTAACGATCAGCGACACAGGCACGGGAATCGAAAAGGACGATCAGCCAAAAATCTTCGACCGCTTCTACCGCTCCGACAAATCCCGGACCCGCGACAATACGAACGGCAAAAACGGCATCGGACTCGGACTTTCAATCGCCGCCTGGATAGCCCGGGTTCATCAAGGCTCAGTTACTTTGGATAGATCCGATTCAACCGGCTCGGTTTTTCGGGTGGAACTGCCATGCGTGAGCAACCCCCGCAGCGATAAAAAATCTTAGATATTATATTTAATTCAGTACAAATGCATTAATCTTCTATTCATCTTTGTTCCTCCATAATACTTCTACAAATACAAAGTTTTCCGGCTATAATATAAAAAATCAGCTGGCCCGTTCATACAAAAAAATTTCGACCACCGGTAGCCCCGCATCGAGGTAAAGATGAGATTGAATTTAATTTTACTTGTCGTGTTCGGACTTAGCCCACTTGCATCTTATGGGGCCGCGATGTCTGCGGCAGACGCCGGTACGCTCAAAGGAACGGTAACAGCAACGTCGGGAGGCCAATCGACAATTATTACCGGCGCAAAACTGACTCTAATCAATAAAGCGACGCCCGGCCAACCCTTGAGCACGGTCAGCAACGATGCCGGCGAGTTTATTTTCAGCAGTCTCCCGTCCGGCAATTATACATTGATAGTCGAATCGGACGGTCTCGCCAGTGTGACTAAGGAGATTAAGCTCGATTCAGGTTCCATCCTGACGCTGGACATCGATATGGCGGTCACAATCGGCGAATCTGTGACTGTACGAGTCGAAGAGGGCCTTTTAAGTACTTCGGAAACTTCAACGGTCAATGTTATCCGGTCGGAAACGTTGAACTCGGAACCGTTTCGCAATGATAATTTTCAAAATGCGATAGCGCTTACGCCCGGCGTGGTAAGAGACGGTAATGGAAATGATTATCTGAAAGGTACGCGAACAGGGCAAAGCGGCTACAAGGTCAACGGCGTGGATGTTACCGACCCGGTTTCGGGTGAGATCGCGTTCGAAATTCCACTCGAAGCCGCCGCTACGGTAGTGGTCGAAGAAAATCCGTTTTCGGCTGAGCACGGGCAGTTCACCGGCGGAGTAACGAATCTGCAAACCAAAGGCGGCGGTGACAAATTTAAGGTTTCCGCCGCCCGTTTTTTCCCGACTTTTCGTAACGTGTTTTCGACCAAGGTCGATTCATTTCGGCCGCGGCTGACTTTCAACGGGCCGCTTATTCAAAAACGGCTCTTTTTTTTGCAGTCGTTTGAATACCGGTACCGAAAGGATCGCGTGCCGAGCCTGGAAAAACCTAACAATGAAACTACGGTCGAGGCATTTAACGCCTTCTCGCAGCTTGATTGGAATATCAACAAGAATAATTCTCTGAAGTTTAATTTTGCGGTCTTTCCAAGCAGAATCCGCAATCTCAACCTCGACACTTTCAATCCGGTCGATACTACTCCGAATTACAAACAACGGGGAATTCTCGCTTCGATTTCGGAACAATCTGTTTTCAAGGACGCATCTTTTCTTTCGTCAGAAATCAGTTACAAAACCTTCGACGTCGATATTTTTTCTAAATCCACGCTGCCTTTCGAAATTAGGCCGGAAATAAATCGCGGCGGTTATTTCGCGGACACGCGGCGGCAGACCTCGCGGTGGCAGTGGCGAGAAGTTTATTACGCTCGGCCGCTGAATTTCAATGGTTCACACTCGATCAAGGCCGGCTTCGAACTCTTCAGTTCCCGCGTCAAAGGCGTATTGAATTACAGTCCGGTCTTCATTCGGAGGCTCGACGAAACTCTTGCCCAGCGAATTGATTTTCAAGGCGGGTTGCCGCTCGGTCATTCGTATAAGGAAATTGCCGGTTTCGTGCAGGACCGCTGGACGCTAAATCCGAAAATTACTTTGGATTTTGGCTTCCGGTTCGACCGCGACGGCGTGACGGCACGCAGCAATATTTCGCCGCGCTTTTCTATTTTGTATTCTCCCGCAAAAAATGGGCGAACGATAATCCGCGGCGGCATCGGTATTTTCTACGACCGTTCTTCGGGACTGATCGGCACTACCGATGAGGAAATCAGTGAAGATACCGAAAACACATCGCCGAATTTTATGCAGATACCGGTTCGGCTTGTTACTAATTTTGCGCCGAATGGAACGACGGTCATTGACGGCCCGCGTTTGTTTTCGCCCCAAATCGCTGAACGCCTTCGCACACCGCGAAGTGTGCGGTGGAGCCTCCAGCTTGACCAGGGCATTACAAAGGAATTGACCATCCGCTTAGGCTACCTAAAACGAACGGTAACAAACGATCTACTCTTTGAGCCTTCTATCGTGAACAACACGACGGGCTCTATCTTGTTGAGCAGCGGCGGGCGTTCCCGTTATGACGAATTTCAGTTTGTAACGACTTACAGCAAACCTAATTTCGGGCAATGGAATGCATCTTACGTTTTTTCCCGTGCCCGCGGCGATTTGAATACGGTGGACAGAATTTATGGCGACACGCCGGGAACTGTTTTGCGGCCGAACGAATACGGGCCGCTGCCGTTTGATGCACGTCACCGCTTTTTGCTCTACGGTCAGATGGATTTTCCGCACGACATTAGAGTCGCTCCGCTCTTCGAGATTCGTTCGGGTTTCCCGTTTTCAAAATTTGATGAACGCTTGAATTTTGTGGGCGGACGCAATTCAGGACGTTTTCCGATGTATATGTCGGTTGATCTGCAGGTAACCAAAGGATTTATGCTCCCGTTTTTCGACAAGAAGAAAGCCCGCATCGGCGTTGCGCTCTTTAATCTCACCAATCATTTCAATCCCCGCGATGCACAGAGCAATTTGACCAGTCCGAATTTCGGAAAGCTTTACAACAGCCTCGGCACGTCCGTTAAAGCCAAATTCGATATCGAGTTCTAGCCGGAATTTATCAAGAAATAAAACGAATAAAGATCTTCAATTTATCCTCCGTTAATGTTGCTTTTTGTAACTTGTTAATAGTCGGAAATTTTTCAATTAACCTGGTGTCTGCCGTGAACCGACACACGGAAGCATCGGACTGAATGTTACAAACAAACGAAGGAGAATAATATGAAAATCGGGATCATTGGCATTACCAAAATCTTTATCGGTTTTGCTATCGCTTTTGTTTTAGGTATGGCTCTCTATTTTATCGGAAATCAGATTACTAAAGCACAGAATAAGACTGTTGAAGCAACAGCTCCGGATACGCCGAGCGACCAGGCACGAGACAATGACAGAAATGATGACGACGACGCTTGCAGCAACAGAAGGGGTCCCGCTATACGGATGCCAACGGCTAAACTGTATATCGAACATAACTCTACGGATGAAGATACCGGCGTACACGGTGCATTCGGCAGCGATAATTGGCAAAAACTCTGTGTTTATGATCCGCGTGGACGGCAGGTCCTCGAGATGGAGCCAAAACGGCAGCTCAGGACATTGGGCATGGCCGGAATTTTTTTCGAGTCAAGAGAGCCGCCTAATGAAGAGGTTTCGATAGAAGATATTGAGGCTATGTTTCCCGAGGGACGATACACGGTACGGGGCCGAACAATAGACGGCCAGCGGCTGACGGGCGCGGCAATCTTTACCCATGATATTCCCGCCGCTCCGGTCATAACCTTCCCGCAGGATGAAGGCGTAGTCCCTTCCTCCGGCTTTGCGGTCACGTGGAATCATGTTTTAACTGACCTCGACGGTGACCCGCTGACCCGGACAGGTTACCAAGTGATCATCACCAAAGATGTGCCTGACGACCCGAACGGGTTCTCAAGGCCGACTTATGACGTGCATGTTCCTGCATCCGAGACATCACTGTCGGTTCCCGGCGAGTTTCTTGAGCCGGGTACGAGGTACGAACTTGAAGTGTTGGCACTAGAGGCCAGCGGAAATCAAACCATTACGGTTATCTTCTTCCAAACTCAGTAATTTGAATAAAAGAAAGGGCTGGCAATTTCTTTGCAAAGTGTCAGCTCTCCTTATAGTTTTAAGGTAAACTGCTAATCGCACGCTATGCGGTAACTTACGATACAGGAGAAAGTAAATGAAAATTAGAACAATGCCCGGACTTGTAATTATGGTTTTAACTCTTGGTATCGGCCTTACCTTCCTGCCGCAGACCGCGAACGCGCAGACTGACAAGGAAAATAAACAAGAGCGCGAAAACGATGACAAAGATGATGACGAAAATTTGAGCTCCGAAGATAAGAAACAGGCCAAGATTTCGATGGACGAAGCACGAGCAATTGCCTTGAAAAGGGTAAGCGGTAAGGTCATCGACGAAGAGCTTGAAAAGGAAAAAGGCCGCCTTCAGTATGCGTTTGACATCAAAACCGCCGATGGAAAAATTTTCGATGTCGAGATCGATGCAATTACGGGCGAGGTGCTTCAGGCAAAGGAAGATGGTGACGAAGATGGCGACACCGACGGCCAAAGCAATTTGAACAAGGCAAAGGATTCGGTTTACCGGGCGGGTAATACTGTTAAAAACGTAACTGTAATGGCGGTTGGAAAGTTACTCTGACTAGATTGTGTTGACATTTTGCTTTGTCAATTGCCACTAGCTTTAGCTAGTGGATAAATAAGCGGTAGACAACCGGCTTTAGCCGAATGACAAAGGCATCCATCATCCGATTAGCTTTAGCTGAAGCCAATCGAAGTTCATTAAAAGAAGTTTGGCTAAAGCCCTTCATCTTGAGACATTTCCGACCACTAGCTAAAGCGGTAATAAATCACTTGACACACCCAATGAATGATGTTATTCTCATTCTACTATGTTAGAGAACTTACCGAAAACCCTTACGGGCATTACTCGATATTTCGCTGATCCTCAAGTCTGCATTGATTTCGTGGCTTTTTTGCGGTGGCAAGACGGCAATCCTGTTTGTCAGCATTGCGGCAAGGCTGGGGCATACTTTCTGGCAACCCGAAAGATTTACAAATGCAAAGATTGCCGCAAACAGTTCTCTGTTAAAATGGGAACGATCTTTGAGGAAAGTGCTGTCAGTTTGGATAAATGGTTGCTGGCAATATGGCACATAGCGAACTGCAAAAACGGAATCAGTTCGTATGAACTAGGCAGAAATATTGGCGTAACGCAGAGAACCGCTTGGTTTATGAATCACCGTATTCGGACGGCTATGACCGTTGGCTCGATTGAGAAGCTATCGGGAACCATTGAGGCCGATGAAACCTATATCGGTGGCGATGCTAAGAATATGCACTCGAAAGAGCGTAAGCGTCGAGTAAAGAAAGCAGGTTCTCCCGCTCACAAATCTGCCGTCTTAGGTATGGTTCAAAGACGTGGTAAAGTTCGTGCTCAAGTTATCCAAAGCCGCGATGCCGCAACTATCCGAGAATTCGTTACCAGCAACGCAGAACAAGGTTCGGAGATTATGACAGACGAGTGGCGCGGCTATCATAACTTACACAATCTATATAGGCACGAAGTTATCAATCACTCCGTTGAATATGTCCGCAATAACATTCACACCAACAGCATTGAAAACTTTTGGAGCCTCCTAAAGCGAACCATCAAAGGAACCTACGTTTCGGTATCGCCGGAGCATTTACAAAAATATGTCGAGGAACAAGCGTTTCGATATAACGAGCGCAAGGGAAACGATCAGCAAAGATTCGTTTCTATGATTGAGTCGATTAGCGGTAAACGTCTGACGTGGACACAGCTAGTCGGCTGTGAAATATGAAGGTCGAGGGAAGCAGAGAAAACGCGGTCGAAAGAGAAAGGCTTAGGCTTTTCTCTCTTTCTCGTTAGCGTCCGCCTTAGCCTGCTTCTTGGCAGCAATGCGGGCGTCAACGTCCTTTTTGGGAACGGTAACTAGCTTGCGTGCGAGATCGACAAAGCGATCAGACTCGGACACGTCCTGCTCGATTTTTTTTCTTTTGAGTGACATCATTTATTACTGTTTTTGGACGCCTAGCCAAACTCATATTTAAATACTTCTTTAGGCGGTCCGAGAGCTTTTCACTGCGGACCTTGTCCTCATCGGTCTTTAGTTCACTATAAAACTTTAGAACCTTTTTCGCAGACTCGCCAATTATCTCATCCGTAAGACTGTCTAAATCCAAGTTAACGATTTCCTCGGCACTGGGCTTTACAGAGTGCGTGACTAGACAAACTGAACACATCGCAATGTAGAGTTTAAGATTAAACTTTTCACTGCGGTTTAAGTCCAAACTGCGAACGAAGTCTTGCACCTTACGCATAATGAGAATGCACTTAAGGTACACAGTTAATGGCAGGTCTTCATTGAATGCTTTCTCGTAACTCGCACTTTTAGTGAGATAGTCCGATGGTCTCCAACGTGCATCGTATGGCGATTGCAAATAAATCGCCGCGACGGCCTGAATCAATTGTGTAACACTGATAATTTTCGCAATAGGCTTGCCTGTATCTTTATAAAACCCTTTCCGGCGATCGTAATACAGCCCTTCGGTTTTAAATAGGTCTTCAATTTGATGGTGGATACGGTCGGTTATTCTTAGGGCGCCCTCTGGCAACTTCGTTTGGCTGTTGGTCGCCCGAATAATCGCATCCTGAAGCAGGGGATCGGTGGCGGTGATAAGTCTTACGAGAATTGACCGCTCGTCATTTGTGTAATGAGGCAGGGACGAAAAATGATTGAAAATTTCCCGTGAGGTTTGCAGTCCATTAACAATTTGTGGATCTTCTAAATCGAGCCGCAAATGTCCGGCAGATTGAGGCACTCCAGATGCCAAAACCGTGATTCCATTATTGAGAATCCAAAAATTCGCATCTGACTGGTTTTGCAACGTTTCTTTGATTTGTTTGTTAACAGTTACGTCGCCTTGATAGCCCCGAACGTTTGCGTCAAGCATATGTTCCGCTAGCGTACCACTGTCGGTTTGAATGAATGCAACGTAGTCTTTAAGACGAACCAGACCAACATACCCCGCCGCCGATTCCATCGGCGGTTCGGCCCAGATTAGAGTTTTGCGTTTTGAAATCCTAGTTTGGACCTGCTTCGAAAGCTTTTGAGCGTTCTCGCAATCATACTTAAAGGCGGCGGCACTGAAATGCTTTTTCAGTTCAACTTCTACGTTGTCGATTGCGTCCCTTACATTTTTATTAGCCTTTTCTTCATCAATATTTGCGATGTAGTAGTACTGAACTGTTAACGTCGGAAAGTTACCTGCAATCTTTAGGTACGTTTCCTTAAACAACTTCATCGCCTTCAATAAAGTGTCGTGGTATTTGGTCTTGAATTTTGAGGCAGGCTCATTCAGGGGGAATAAGTCTCTAGAAAACAATTCATGCTTGTTTACCTCTAGCGGACTAAAGCCGCCTCTGGCCGTCACCTGAATGATGACCAGATCGACCTTTGGATTGAGGGCTTTTTCATCGACAATAGATGTCGAGTCAACAAGATTACCATTGATGAAGAAATGAAAGGCATCCACACCACCATCATCCCCCTTATCCATGATTCCAGACAGAGTTTCCTCATCGGACAGGTTAAAAGGTCTTAAATATTGATCCACGCAATAATAGACCCACGGCTTTACCTTGTCGGGCATGCCATCGGCTCTTTCGCGTTCCCAATTCTTAAAATTAGCCTCTAGGGCTATAATGTCATTAGCGCTCATGCGGGTTCTGGTTGAAGGCACCATCATAGCGCACCTCCGTTCCCGTTACCACTGAACGGAGCCAGCCTGTCTGGATTAGTATAACCCTTTTCTGGGTGTGTCAAGTGATTTATTGCCGCTAAAGCTAGTGGCAATTTACCGGAAACAAATGTAAACAGAACCTAAACCGAAGTGGATTAATTAGATCCGAAATTTCGACTATTCCGTGTAGTCTTTTTAAAACTCTGCTTGGGCAGAGAAAGAATCGTTCGCCGCCCGTTGATCTCCAAATCTCCGGCGGCGATTTTTTTTACAGCTTCGACATATGCCGTATGTTCCTGCTCCAAAATCCTCGCCGATAACGTTTCCGCCGAGTCGTCATCCTGCACCTCGACCGTCCGCTGCAAAATGATCGCTCCGTTGTCCAGATCTTCATCGACGAAATGCACTGTACAACCCGAAACCCTCACTCCGTATTCGACCGCCTGTTTCTGAGCTTCCAGCCCGCGAAAGCTCGGCAGCAGACTCGGATGAATATTCACGATCCGGTTGGGAAACGAACGGATAAATCCCGGCGACAGAAGCCGCATATAACCCGCGAGGCAAACCAATTCAACCTCATTCTTTCGCAATTCTGCAATGATCTCCGCATCATGCTCTTCCCGCGTCCGCCCGTTTCGTTCGATGCTGCTTGTTGTAATTCCGCGTTCTCTCGCTTTTCCTAAACCAGCGGCTTCGGCCTTGTCGCTAATAACTACCGAAACTTTAGAGCCAGCAATTTCGCCGCTCTTAACAGCCTCGGCGATAGCAACCATATTGGACCCGCGTCCGGAAATTAAAATTCCAATGTTCATTTGAAAATCAAGACAATCTAGTTGCACAATATTCCTGTCCAACTTAGAGTGGAAATTATGGCCATCCAGACGAGCTACAGCAACGCTAGAAACAAATTAGCATCTTTGCTTTCTCAAGTCACAGATGATCGGGAAATCGTTATCATCAATCGGCGGGGACACGAAGATGTAGCAATGATAAGCGCCTCCGAACTTTCCGGCATTCTTGAAACTGCACACTTATTACGATCCCCGAAAAACGCCGAACGCTTGCTAAATTCACTCAAGCGAGCGCAAGCAGGCGGCGGAGAGAAGATCTCGATCGACGACCTGCGCAAAGAGTTCGGTGCTGAAAAACCAAAAAGCAAAAAATAAACGCGAGGTCGTAATCTCTGACGAACTTCGCGATGATCTCCGATTCTGGGCGGAAACCAATCGTACGATCCTTCTCAGGCTTCTTGATCTGATGGCGGCTGTTGCACGGAACCCGTTCGCGGGAATCGGCAAACCCGAACCGCTAAAGTACCAAGTTAGCGGAGCATGGTCGCGTCGGCTGACGCAGGAACATCGGATTGTTTATTTGGTTAGCGCGGAAAAAATCGATTTTTTGCAGGCGAGGTATCATTATTAATCTTGTCTGCGGTTCACATATTTGTTAACATTTATGCGTGAAGTTATCTACTACACAATGGCGAGTGGCGGCCAACCGATTAAAGAGTTTTTGGACGGATTGAATTCAAAACATGCCCGGAAAGTGACTTGGGTGTTGGATTTGATAGAAGACTTACCCTTCGTTCCGAAGCAGTATTTTAAGAAGCTGGCAGGCACGGATGATATATGGGAAGTCAGGATCGATTCCGGGAACGATACGTTTCGTCTATTAGGATTTTTCGATAAGGGAAACCTCGTTATTCTCACAAACGGATTCGCAAAGAAAACTGAACGGACGCCCAGGAATGAAATCAATTTGGCCGAAAAAAGAAAGAGAGATTATTTGGAGAGAAATAGATGAGCGACCTAAAGAAATACGTTGCGGAACGAAAAAGAATAGACAAAGAGTTTGCCGAAGGATATGACGAAGGGTACAAAAACTTTAAAATCGGCGTACTGCTTCGATTATCGCGGGAGCAGGCAGGGATAACACAGGAAGAGATTGCCAAAAAGCTAAATACGAAAAAATCCGCGATCTCACGAATTGAGAACCATGCGGAAGATATCCGGCTTTCCACGCTGCACAAATACGCCAAAGCTTTGGGTAAGAAGGTCAATCTTGATCTCGTTTAATTGAAGAACCTCGATTCGCGTTTTCTCAAGAGTTGATATTGGCAACGAAAGCAGTTATTTTCAAGCGAAAGCGATAGAAACGAATCATAGGCAAAACTTTTATGAAGCAATTATTTTTATTTATTCTGGTGACATTTTTATCGGTAAACCTATTGTCGGGACAAGATAATACACCAGCCGAAATAATAGCGAATCAAAACCCGGAAAAAGCACAAATAGTGGTGTCTGACATCGCACTTTTCTGGCGAGCCTACGATATGGCGAAGCCGGAAAACAATTTGGTAATCTACCGCGACGAATATTTCAAGAAGGGCAGCGTCGGCCTGCAGGAATTTCTTCGCAGCAAAATCGGCAATTCCTGCAACCTCGTAACGGCAATTGACTCCGCGCCGAAATATTACGCCGCTCTTAGAGAGCACTCGGCGAAAATAGAAGACTATAAACCGCAGATGCTGGCAAGTTTTAAGAAACTTAAAGAAATCTACCCTGACGCTCGTTTCCCGAACGTCTATTTTGTCATTGGCAGAATGAATGCTGGCGGAACGGCGACTGTCAAAGGCTTGCTCATCGGCTTTGAGATGTATGGCAAAACCGACGATGCTTCGCTCGCCGAACTGAGCGGTTGGAAAAAGTCGTCCGTCGGCAAGGTCGAAAGAATCCCGTTTATCGTGGCTCACGAACTCGTTCATTACCAGCAAAAAAACGCTCACCTGACATCACTGTACGGCGGCGAAGTGAGTTTGCTCGGCAAATCTTTAGGCGAAGGCAGCGCGGACTTCATTGGCGAATTGATTTCGGGGGACATAGATAACCCGCATTTGCACGAATATGGCAATCCGCGCGAAAAACAACTGTGGCTAGAATTCAAAAAAGAGATGAACGGCTACAAAGCAGGCGACTGGCTTTATCAAGGCGACAAGGCAAAAGACAAACCCGCTGATTTAGGTTATTACATCGGCTATAAAATAACAGAATCGTATTACAACAAAGCAAAGGACAAAAAACAGGCCATTAAGGATATTCTCGAAATCAAAGATTTTAGCGCCTTTCGCAAAGCAAGCGGCTACGATGAAAAGTTTTCAATTGAAAAGAGATAACTGTGAGGCGGAATCAGCGGCGTAACGGACAAATCATTGGACGTGACGTAAAGCAGCTACTATATTGGAAAACGGGTTCTTTTAACTCGGAGTTGTGTGTTTTCCGTTTCGCCCCACGTCAACGCCGCCGTTCGCTTGCTTCTTGTTTTCAGCGAGTAGTTTGCTTGTCAACTAGCTAGGATTTATCATCACCTTATGAACTATCACGACATTATTACTATCGAACCCGGCAAACGAGGGGGCAAACCTTGTATTCGCGGAATGAGAATGACGGTTTATGATGTGCTTGAATATCTGGCTTCTGGAATGACGACGCAGGAGATTCTCGATGATTTTCCGTATTTGACCCACGATGACATTATGGCTTGTTTGGCGTTTGCCGCAGACCGCGAGAAAAATCTGCTGGTGGTACAGGCGTGAGCGTAAAGTTGCTCTTTGACCAAAATTTATCGCCCAAACTTGCCAGACGCCTGGCCGACTTGCATTCAAACTCAGACCATCTTGATTTGTTGGGTCTTGGAACTGCCGATGATGTCTTGGTTTGGGAACACGCCAGACGCTACGATTTCGTTGTCGTGACGAAAGATGCTGATTTTGCAGACATGAGCGTATTGCGCGGTTTTCCGCCAAAAGTTGTGTGGATTCGACGCGGCAACTGCTCAACGTCGGATATTTGAAAGCCTGTTACGAGATTACAGTTCGGAAATTGAAGATTTGGCGATAGACTCGACTTCGGGTATCTTGACGCTATTTTAACAAAACGCGCTTACAACCACGGGCAATCGAGTCATTCAATTTACGTTATAGCGAAACTGCTAATTTTTTCGCTTCGTGTGATTTCGTTTAGCTTGCATTTAATCGATTTTGCTTGACGTCATCTCGAGCTTTATACTTTTGATATTCCAATATTCCCACTTCCCTTTGTAACGCGACCGATTTCGTAACAATCCTTTATGTGATCCGCAATCGCATTTTTACCAGATTCCGAGCAAATTACGATCATCCCGATTCCCATATTAAACGTTCGGAACATCTCTTTTTCTTCGACATTTCCGAGTTTTTGCATCATGCCGAATATCGGCAGTTCCGGCCAGGTGCCGCGGTTTATTTCTACGGAAACGTTTTCGGGCAAGATTCGTGGGATGTTTTCGAGGAAGCCGCCGCCGGTGATGTGGACGAGACCTTTGATGACGCCTTTATCTAATAATCCTTCGAGCGGGCGGAGGAAACTGGCGTGGGTTTCGAGCAGTGCTTCGCCGACGGTTGTGCCGAGTTCGTCCAGAGATGTGTCGGCTTTGTAACCCGCGACTTCGAAAAATAGTTTGCGGGCGAGCGAATAGCCGTTCGTCTGCAAGCCTTTTGACGGCAAACCGAGAACGACATCGCCCGGCTGGATACTTTTGCCGTCGATTACCTTTTGTTTATCGACGACGCCGACGATAAATCCGGCCAAGTCGTATTCGCCGTCCGCGTACATCGAAGGCATTTCGGCCGTCTCGCCGCCGAGCAGGACGCAGCCGTTTTCGCAGCACGCCCGGGCCATTCCTTCGACGACCGAAGCCGTGACATCGGGATCGAGCTTTCCGGTCGCGAAATAATCGAGAAAGAAAAGGGGGCGCGCTCCCTGGACGAGAATATCGTTGACGCAGTGATTTACCAGGTCGGCGCCGACCGTGTTGTGAATTCCGGTTTCGAACGCGACTTTCAGCTTCGTCCCGACGCCGTCCGCCGATGCGACGAGAATCGGCTCCGCCATATCGGGAAACGCACCGGCAAACATTCCGCCGAAACTGCCGATCTCCGTCAGCGTTCGCTCGTTAAATGTACTGCGGGCATATTCGCGTATCTTGGCGACGGCTTTGTTCGCGTTGTCGATCGAAACGCCGGCGTCCGAGTATGAAATTGGTTGTGACATAAATTATAACGGCTGACGATGGTGGCTAAGTTTCGTGATGCCTGGGAATTCTCAGTGTTCTTTGTGTCATCTCTTTGTGCTCTCTGTGTTGATCGTTGTTTTAAACACAAAGTACACGACGCGAAGACACAAAGAGCACAAAGACAAAACAGGATGTTTCGGGAAACCAATACAAATTTAAAACGCTACTTTCTCACGAGCGATGTTGAATTCACGCATCAAGATACAATTAAATTCTTCGTTCGATGCGACAGGCGTCTCAGTCTTCTCGCCCTCGATCGTCACAATAAAACTCTTGTCCGTCAGCGTTTTTCGCCCGCTTTCTGTTAAAAGTGAGCATACTTTTCCTTTTGTAAAATGTGATTCAGGCGAATACTGCTGAAAATCGCACATCCCAGCGAATTCGGAAAGCTCGCGGCCGAGAGGTTTGAATATATACTCACTTTTCCAACCATCGCCATTCTTTTTGGAGATCTCGTAATAGCCGTCATCAGATTGCGTTATCCTAAAAACACCTGCGTCGTCACGCTGTTCTTCATTCAAAACAAACCGCAGCGGTTCGGTGGTGAATGCTCCGAAGCCCACGTCTGAGAGATATTCCGTTTCGCCTATGCTTACGATAATTGCAGCGTGATCGTATTCCGGCCCGAAGCCGCCTTTGCCTTTTGCCACACGTGCGGAAACGATTCGCGTTTCAAATCCGATTGTGCGCAGCAATTCGTTGAACAAACCGTTCAATTCATAGCAAAATCCGCCGCGCCGCATCCCGACAATCTTTGAGTAAAACTTAGCGGTGTCCAGAACAATCGCCTGTTTCCAATGAATATCCAGATTCTCGAACGGCACGTTTTGCAGGTGATGAAGCTGCAAGAGCTTTAATGTTTCCAGGTCGGCGGACAAATTAGCATCAATCCCGATCCTCGAAATATATTCTTGCTTATTCATTACGCTTCACCGAGGATTATACTTATTGGCGACACTAAACGAAACTTCTTGTAAGCTTTATTGACTTGTGTACACGTCGGCGTTTAGCATTTTTCGTAGGAGTAAATTTATGAGTTTTACATTGCACGATCTCGGAGCGGAGAACTATGAGTTCACCGTGAACGTATGGAATTGGAAGGCGACACTCGAGGTAATCAAAAGCCTGGATATTGTCAGCGAAGGCACTGTCCGGCAAATGAGCTATAACGCGACCGGAGCCAAGGTGAGTGAAGATGACGCCCACGCGGTCGGCGAAAAATTACGCGACGTCATATTGCCGAAGCTCGAGCCTAACAAAAGAATGTTCGCCGACCTGAGCATTACGGACGCACCGGATGACATGCAGCTTCACCGCGACGATGAAGATCAGTGGAAGAATTACAGCGTCAGCTATGAATCGTTGAAGGAATTTGCGGAATTTTGCTTAAGATCGAAAGGTTTTCAGGTGTTTTAATTTGTCGGTACCGGGAGCGATAGCGACTGGGTTCTTAAACCTCAGCATTGAAGAACACACTCCCTACCGGTCGTGTTTCTGCATTTATGGAATCATTCAACGAGATCATCAACTCAGTTGGCCCGGCCTTCAAAAACATCTACGTCCAGATCGGCCTTTTGATCGTGTTTGCGACGGCGCACGGATATGCCGGTGCGTGGCTTGCGGTGCGTATGCTGTTTCGTCCGCGTCAGCCGTTCAAAGTTCTCGGCATTACGCTTTTTCCGCAGGGAATGATCCCGCGTCACCGCGACCGCCTGGCAAACGCCATCGGTAAAGCGGTCGGCGAAGAACTCGTTTCGCAGGAAACGATCATGGAAGAGCTGATGGGCAAGGATTTCCTGCGTAAGAAGATCAGCGGCGTTGTCGGTTCATATACCAATGAACTGATGGCGCAGAATTATCCGTCGATCATCGAAACGCTGCCGTCGAATCTGCGGGCTCCGGTTCTTGATGCAATAACGTCGCTCCAATTCAAGGTTGCAAAGCATATCGAAGACGTTATAAAAAGCAAAGAATCGCTCGAAACGATCCGCGGCTTTGTCGAACGGCGGGTCGATGACGTACTCTCGAAACGCGTTTCAGAAGTTGTCGACGACGAGTCATTCGCGAAGATCACCGGTTTTCTCGAAGACCGAATTCATTCCGCCGTCAAAGCTCCGGCATTTACCGATCAAATTCGCGATTTCATCAGCCGCCGCGTCGATGATCTCGTAAATACCGAAACGCCTTTATCGCAAATGTTCACCGATGACGCCATAAATTTGCTAAAGGAAAAAGCGAACGAGCAAATCGATCCGGTCGTGCACCGCCTGACCGAGCTTGCCGCCGCCGAAAAAACGCGCAATCAGATCGGCGGACTTATCAAACGCGAGGTACACGATTATTACGAGCAGCTTCCATTTTTCAAGAAGATATTCGTGTCGCGCGACAATCTGATCGACGAGGTCGATGATCTCGTCAACGAAAGCCTGCCGAGGCGGATCGAGGAAACGCTGAAAGGTGATTTTTTTGCCGAGGAAGCACGGAATTTTATCGATTCGAGCATCGACACGGCTCTCGCCCGGCCGCTCCCGGAAATCATCGGCACAATCGATCCCGCGCAGATGGACCGCTTAAAGTCTCAAATTACAAAATCGGTGCTGGCCGTTCTCCAAGGCGAGGAAATGCTGCAAAGCGTTTCGAAATACGTTAGCGACATGCTGCAGAAACTCCGCCCGCACAGCATCGACGCAATAATGCAGACGCTGCATCCGGAATCCGAAGAAAAGCTGAAAAATATGCTGTCTCAGGGTTTATTAAATATCATCGCCCGCGAAGACACTTCGACGATCATTAACGCGATGCTTGCCAGACAGATCGACCTTCTGCTTTCGCGGCCGATCGGCAAGCTGTCCGATAATATTTCAGAAGAAAAACTACTTTCCGCCAGTGAATCGCTTTCCGACACGATCATCGCCGCGATCCGCGAAAAATTGCCCGACGCTATTAAGGAATTCGACGTCGGCAGTGTCGTCCGCGAAAAGATACACAACTATCCGGTGGAAAAGCTGGAAGCACTGGTGATGTCGGTTGCAAAAGAACACCTGAGAACCATCGAATATTTCGGCGCACTGTTCGGGTTTTTAATTGGGATTTTGCAAGCGGTCCAGTTTTATATCTACGCAAGATAACTCGACTGTTCTGAGTTCACGCTTAAGCGTGTCTTAAAACTGAAGCCGAAGACACGCGGTAGCGTGAACTACGAACAGGCACAAAAGCTTTTCGTCCCGGGTCGCGGCGGTGAGCGTTTAG
>JANMSP010000210.1:0-2508 GCA_031389475.1 Pyrinomonadaceae bacterium | reverse complement strand
AGACCGACTCAACCAACTCGACCGACTTAAAACCGTCCAGCGCCGTAACTGGCGGCGCGGTTCCGTTTACAATCGCATCAATAAACGCTTTGTCTTCCTGAACATAGCCCCAGCGTTCTTCCTTTACAGTCATATGCCACGAAAGCGTTTCGAAATTAGCGTCCATTCCTCGCGAATCGAGGAGTCTTTCCATCTCCTCAGTCATTATTGTGCGATGGTGGCAGAAAACTTCTACTCGTTCGAACGGGAAATGCCAGCTAGCGTCTGACGAAGATGCAAACGTGCAATGAAAGCCGCTCTTAAATTTGAAAATTATCGAAAATTCGTCAAGCTCCGGATACTCGTGCTGCGAACCGTATGCGGTCAACTCCTCAATTTCTCCGAATTGAAACCGCATCATATCGAATAGATGGATCGTCGTTTCGTATAAAAATCCACCGGTAACATTAACATCGCCTGTCCAAACCGGATTTTTCAGCTCGCCGCGGTTCATTTTGATATGTGCGGAGTGAGCATTGTCGTTTTGCAATAATTCCTTGAGCTTCGAGTAAACAGGAGCATATCGGCGATTGTGTCCGACCTGAAACACGCCCGAACCCGCATTTGCCGCTTCGAGTAACTCCTGAGCGTTTTCGATGCCGATTGAAAACGGCTTTTCGCAGAAGACATGTTTGCCTTCAGCAATAGCGTTTAAGGCTATTTCTTTATGCGTCTTGTTGGGCGAACAAATCAGCACGGCATCGCAGTTTGCGAGCAGTTCTTCACGCGACAAGCAAACTCTCCCGCCGATGCTTCGAGCGGCTCGTTCGGCACGTTCGGGTACGACGTCAAACAAGGCAGAAACCTCGGCACGCTCATCACGCGAGTAAATGCGTCCGTGGACGTTGCCGATATAGCCGGTTCCGATAATTCCAATTCGTACTTTATCCATTTTTTATGTTCTGAGTTCATGCTTCAGCTTTTCTTGGGGTGGGCATTAAGACAAGCTAAAGCTTGAACTCAGAACGTCCGATTCCCAGCACTTCCTCGGTCGCGGCCTTTGCTTTTCTTGCCACCTCGAACGGGTCCTCATTCCAGTATTCCGGACGAAAGATCTCGACGCTGACCATCCGGTCGTAACCGATTTTATCGAAATGCTCTTTTATCTCGCGAATCGGCAAAATACCCATCCCAGGATAAAGCCGTTGCGCATCGGTCAACTGTTCCTTCGGCAAATCCTCGGCGTCGTTAATATGAAAGATAAAGAGCTTTTCCGGTTTCATCGAATCAATTGCCTCGAATGTCGAATTACCGGCATAAAAGTGAAAGGTATCTATTACATTGCCGATGCTTTTGCGATCGACCTCTTCGACTATTTCATTACAGAGATCGAGCGTCTGCACCGAGCAATCGGGCTGCCCGAGAAACTCAAACGCCAGCGAAACACCGTAAGGCTCGGCAATATCAGCAAGTTCATTCAGGACGCGAACCGATTCGCCAATGATTTCTTGCTTCGTAGCTCCATCGGGTAATTTTCCAGGCACGACGACGATATACGGACAAGAGAGTTCGCCGGCGATTGCCGACAGCTCACCGCATTGAGCCTTAATCAATTCGTACTCTTCCGGCGTGCGGAATGTTATGTGTTCGATCGAATTGATCGAGTAGGCTTCGACATTGTTTTCCGTCAGTAGAGCCTTCAAGTCCGAAACCGAATGGGCTGCAAGGTAAGTGCGGAGCTTCGAGGCCCATAATTCTAACAGATCGTATCCGGCCTGCCCGGCTGCCTTAATATCAGTTTCAAGATCGGCGTGCATGGTAGTCGCGCCATTTAATGCGATTTTCATTTTTCTACTCCAAGGACTTCGCGAAAATCAGTTTAGCACGAACGCCAACAACGACGGAGTCAACCAATGTAGGATCGATTTAAGATGTCCGTTACAACTTGTCCCACTGTCCCACTGTCCCACTGTCCCACTGTCCCACTGTCCCACTGTCCCACTGTCCCACTGTCCCACTGTCCCACTGATTATTTTTAAAGCAAATTTTCAAATATCAAGTTAACGTCAAGCTAATCTTCCTCGTTGTTGCAGCCATTGTCAAGCGTTTTATTAATGCAACAGAACGCCACGCTTATTTCCGAATATTTGAAGGAAAACCCGCCGTCTTGCCCGTGCGTCCTATTATCGGGTAAGCTATAAATCTTGCTCCGCTATCTGTTTTACCAATATGAAAATATTTCTTATCGCCGTCATAGCTCTCGTTCTCTCTTTTTCGGCCGTGTATGCACAGAATTCTGATGCCGCTTTGCGGAACGCTACGGAGCAGGATTCCGTCAATCGCGACGCCGCTGGAAAGCTTCCGACGCTCCCCGCCGCGCTACACCTCGCTCGTGCCGAGACATATGCAGCCAACCGGCTTTTCCCGCAGGCCCGTGAGCATTGGCAAAAGGTTTTTGATAATTATCCCGCGGACGCCGGAATGTCTAAAGCCATGTTCGGGACGGCGCGTTCTTATATGTGGGAGCGC
>JANMSP010000201.1:0-3963 GCA_031389475.1 Pyrinomonadaceae bacterium | reverse complement strand
ACTAATCGCCAACCGTAAAACCCCGGTCGCTACCGCTCTCGGTTCCGACAAGAAAAGAATCCCGGTCGCTGCCGCTCGCGGTGCTGACATAAAACAATTTACACTTAATATATGTCCGATTCAACCAATATCGAATCCTCGCAAACCGAATCCAGAGTGTTTCCGCCGCCCGCGGAATTTGCCGCTAATGCTCACGTCAAAAGTTTTGATGAATACGAAGCAATGTACGCCGAGGCCGCAAAAGATCCGGCGGCATTTTGGGCGAAGCAGGCGGAGCAACTGCACTGGTTCAGGAAGTGGGACACCATTCTCGAATGGAACGAACCGTTCGCCAAATGGTTCGTTGGCGGTAAGTTGAATGTTTCCTACAATTGCCTTGACCGGCATCTTGAAACCGAACGGCGAAATAAGAAGGCGATAATCTGGGAAGGCGAGCCGGGAGAAATTCGAGAGCTTACTTATCTTGAACTTCACATCGAAGTCTCCAAATTCGCCAATGTCATGAAAAAGCTTGGCATACAGACCGGCGACCGTGTCGCTCTCTACATGCCGCTTATCCCTGAACTTGCGATAGCGATGCTCGCCTGCGCCCGGATCGGTGCGACACACACGGTTATCTTCGGCGGATTTTCGGCCGATGCGATCAGCGACCGTGTGATCGATTGCCAGGTCAAACTCATCGTCACCGCTGACGGCGGATATCGTCGCGGCAAAGAAATTAAATTAAAAGAAATTGTCGATGAAGCCGCCGCCGAGTGTCCAACGGTCGAAAATATTATAGTTTTCAAACGCTCTGGTTCACCCGTCGAAATGCAGAACGGCCGCGATCATTGGTGGCACGAAATTATCGAAACTGTCGATGCGGATTGTCCCGCCGAAGAACTTGACTCCGAACAACCGCTTTATATCCTTTACACATCGGGAACGACCGGAAAGCCGAAAGGAATTTTGCACACGACGGGCGGTTATCTGACGCAAGTCGCATATTCCAGCAAACTCGTTTTCGATCTAAAGGAAGAGGATATTTACTGGTGCACCGCAGACATCGGTTGGGTGACCGGCCACAGCTATGTCGTTTACGGGCCGATGGCAAATGGTGCGACGGTGTTTATGTACGAAGGAGCGCCGAACCATCCGGAGAACGACAGGTTTTGGGATATTATCGAGCGCCATAAGATCACTATCTTTTACACTGCTCCAACCGCGATAAGGGCTTTTATAAAATGGGGCAAGCAGTTTCCAGATAAACACGATCTCACGTCGCTGCGGCTTCTTGGAACGGTCGGCGAGCCTATTAATCCAGAAGCCTGGATGTGGTATCACGAGACAATAGGGAAGGGAAAATGCCCGATCGTCGATACCTGGTGGCAGACGGAAACCGGCGGAATTATGATCTCCCCGCTGCCCGGTGCAACGCCTACTGTGCCGGGAACGGCGACGCGGCCGCTGCCTGGGATTATTTTGGATATCGTTTCTAAAGAAGGCGTTTCGGTCGGTACGAACGAGGGCGGCTACCTCGTTATCAAACATCCGTGGCCGTCGATGCTACGCACGATCTGGGGTAATGACGAGCGCTACAAGCATGCCTATTGGTCTGAAATTCCGCACTGTTATTTTGCCGGGGACGGCGCGCGGCGCGA
Source organism: Pyrinomonadaceae bacterium (assembly GCA_031389475.1). Classification (GTDB taxonomy): domain Bacteria; phylum Acidobacteriota; class Blastocatellia; order Pyrinomonadales; family Pyrinomonadaceae; genus OLB17. The sequence goes on along the minus strand of JANMSP010000201.1, from coordinate 2,323 downwards.
CGAGCGCGGTTATTATTGGATAATGGGCCGCGTCGATGACGTGCTGAATGTCAGCGGTCACCGGCTGGGCACGGCAGAGATCGAGTCGGCGCTCGTTTCGCACGAGGCCGTTGCCGAAGCAGCGGTCGTTGGCCGTCCGCACGATCTAAAAGGCCAGGCGATCGCCGCATTTGTTACACTGGAAGGCGGGCGGACGGGCAGCGACGATCTAAAGGACGAGCTTCGCGCTCATGTCGCGAAGGAGATCGGGGCTTTGGCTAAGCCGGATGACATACGCTTTACGGATACGCTGCCCAAGACGAGATCAGGCAAGATAATGCGTCGGCTGCTTCGTGAGATAGCTTCGGGTTCGAAGATCGCGGGAGATGTAACGACGCTTGAAGACCTTTCAGTTTTAGAAAAGCTCCGGCAGGATGAAGAATAGGTTCAGGCAGAAGCCTGACCGTTAGGGAGGCTTGCGGTTGGGAGGATGCAGATGGAAGTTGCATCAGGCAGTTTAAGCAATATTCTTTCCTGCCTACTGCAACTTCTTACCGCCGACGCTAAGAAAGCCCTTCCTAACAGTCAGGCTTCCGCCAGGAATTGAAATATGGGTAATTTAAGATCGGCAACACCCACTGAAGAATTATCCGAAGCGGGCCGCGAATTCTATCGCCGCGGCTGGACATTGGGCACGAGCGGCAATTTTAGTATGCTGCTCGCCCGCAAGCCTATGCGTATCTGCGTTACGGCCAGCGGCATCGAAAAAGGAAAGCTCGACGAGACAAACTTTCTCGAATTAGACGATGATGCCGAGATTTTACAGGGTTTCGGCAAGCCGTCCGCTGAAACGCTTGTTCATCTTTCGATTTACCGCTTTGTTCCAAAGGCCCGTTCAATTTTGCACACGCATTCTGTCTGGGGAACGATACTTTCAGACGTTTTTTTCGAGCAGGGCGGCATCGAAATAGAAGGCTATGAAATGCTCAAGGGCCTTTCCGACGTAAAAACGCACGAACACCGGGAAAAGGTCCCGATAGTTGAAAATTCGCAGGATTATATTGCCCTTTCGCACGTTATCGAAAATGTGCTGCGCGACAATCCGGGCGTTCACGGAATTTATCTCCGCCGCCATGGCTTTTACACATGGGGCGAAACGGTGGCTGAGGCACGGCGGCATGTGGAAATTTTTGAATTTTTGTTTGAAGTTTTAGGAAGAAGGTTGAAATAGTATGACACCTCAAACTTCCATAACTTCGGGCAACGCTTACTTTATAAAGCTTGGGCAAAACGGCAAATGGGAAAAAGATTGCATTGAAAATGCGCAAACCTTACGACTTAGTTACGATGAAGTTCCTCACGAACTGTGTATCGAAAAGCGTTGGGATGAAGTTCAAAAACTTTTGGAAACAATTGGTAATGATGTCGGTGCAGCAACAAGACATAAAAATCAGATAAAGCTTTTTTACGAGGCCGATGAAAACTCTTTATGGATTACTTTTTTTGGAGACCGACTTTATTGGTGTTTTTCAGAACCCGTAATTAAAAAACTTCCCGACGATAGCAAAACCCGACCAGCGACCGGTGGTTGGCAATCAGCGGATATTAACGACAAACCTCTGCAAAAAGCACAATTGAGCGGAGCGTTGTTGAGAGTTCAAGGGTTCCGCGGAACGATTTGTCGAATAAAAGAGCAATCTTATTTAATTCGTAAAATAAACGGTATTGTTCAACCTGAGGTAGAAGCCGCACTAAAAGCTCAAACTGAATATGAAAATCGGATTGAAGCCTTAATTCGTAAGTTAAACTGGAAAGATTTTGAACTCTTAATCGATTTGATTTTTCGTCAGGCCGGTTGGCAGAGGTTAAGCGTTCTCGGCAAAGCGGAAAAAACTATTGACCTCGATCTGCTCTATCCCATTACCAACGAGAGGTTTTTAGTTCAAATAAAATCCAGTGCCGGGCAATTAGAACTTCAAGATTTTTGTACGAGAATGTCTGAGTATCAGGACTTTACCCGTGCCTATTTTATAGTTCATTCACCTTCGACTAAACTAGATGTGTCGCAATTCGAAAATGTGGAAGTTTGGTTTCTGAAAGAAGTTGCTCATCGAGTTGTGTTATATGGATTGGCAGATTGGGTAATAACAAAAGTTGATTAGTATGAGTTAGTAATGGCAATAATAAATATTCCAGGTCAGAATGTAACGCTGAAAGAAGCGGGCGAAATTAGCCACTATTTAGCCGGTATTGGTATCGATTATGCTCATTGGGAAAACCTAAAACAGATTTCCGCCGACGCATCGGATGAGGAGATTTTGGCTGGCTACTCCGACGAGATCGA
>JANMSP010000169.1:0-5947 GCA_031389475.1 Pyrinomonadaceae bacterium | reverse complement strand
ATAAAGAGTTCTGATCTCCGTCCTCTTTTTCAAGCTGAGGCTCCGCTTCGAGCGGTTTGACGTGCGTTTCTTCGGCCGGACTTCGGTGTCGATTACCCGCCAACATGGACACTCGGACGCAGTTCGGGGTCGGGTTCGGCTTGGCGGAGGATTTCCCGGGTTACGGGTGCGGTGTCGCCTTCGCCGAAGAGGATGTAGCGGATCAGGTAATGGATCGGATTGCCTTCGCTCCAGCCGAAATAGACGTGCGGGATCTTGCCGGTCATGTCGCGGAGATGCAGCAGGAGTGCGGCAATTGCATTCGGCACGGCGGCGGAATTCGTGCGCAGTATTCTGTATCCGCCGACATCGACGCCGGTGATCTTTAGTTTGCCCTTGAACTCGGAGGCGTCGCCTAGCTCGATCTCATAAAATAGGATCGGATCGGTTGACGGAATGTGATTGTCTATCCGTTTTTCGTGTTCCTTGAACCTGTATTCCTCGATGTCTCCGGTTTCGCGGCGGTTGGTCACTATTCGGATTTCGCCTTCGGCCATTTCGCTGATAAAGTGCAGAGCTTTTTCATCGAATTCGATCTTTTCGATCCGCAGTTCGGTGGTCCGCATGGCCCGTGAGATAAACGACGCAACCACGATTGCCAAAATAAACAAGCCGGCGATCTTTATTCCGTCCGGACGCTCGATGACGTTTGTAACAGTGGTATATGCGAATACGACCGCGATTGCCAGGAATGCCCATCTAAATCCCTGCTTCTTTACCCAGGCCGATATTGTTACCGCGACTGCGGCGGATGTCATCAGGACCAAAACACCGGTCGCGTATGCACCGCCCTGGGCTTCGACATTGGCCTGAAAGATTATTGTTATGACAAAACAGATTATTGAAAAAACAATTACCAGCGGCCTAGTCGCACGCGCCCAATCGGGAGCCATCCCGTAACGAGGCAGGTAGCGCGGCACAATGTTCAGCAATCCGGCCATCGCCGATGCACCCGCAAACCACAGGATCAAAATTGTACTGATGTCGTAAGCCGTCCCAAAGATTTCGCCCAAATATGTATGCGCTATAAAGGCCAAAGCACGGCCTTGAGCCTTTCCGCCTTCCTGAAACTCGGAAGCGGGGATCAAAATGCTCGTGATAAAGCTGCTGCAAACCAGGAAAAAGCTCATTATCAAAGCCGCCGAAGTCAGCAATTTCCTAGTGTTCGTAATCCTGTTCGGATTTTTTATCAAAGGCATCACGGCGACTCCGGTTTCAAATCCGGATAATCCGAGGGCAAGTTTCGGAAACACCAGTAACGATAAGCCGATTATCATTAACAGGCTTCGCGGCTCGGTCGCACCGGAAATAGCCGTTGTTGAAAAAAGCGCGTTTTTCCAGTTGTACAAGAGCTGCGGATCGATCGCAATCTGATAAATACCTGTAGCGATCACGATCAGATTCAGGAACAGATAAGCAATTACCAGGAATACAGCAATTCCGATCGCCTCCTTAAAGCCCTTCAAAAAAACTGCGGCAAGGATCAGGATCAGGAATAATGTGACGGGAACCGGATGATCGAGAAAATGCAGGTGTTCCTCGACAAACGGATTATGAATTATGTGCTCGGAAGCATCGGCGGCGGACAGCGTGATCGTAATCACAAAATCGGTTGCAACGAATCCGAGCAGTGCCAGTACAAAGAGTTTTCCTTTCCATCGCGACAGCAGAGCTTCGAGCATCGAAATCGATCCCTGCCCGTGCGGGCTTTCGGCGGCGACTCGATTGTAAATAGGAAGCGCGCCAAAAAGTGTAAGCAGCACCAAAATAAGCGTAGCTATTGGCGACAAGACGCCGGCGGCGGCAAAGGCAATTCCGGGCTGATATCCAAGTGTCGAGAAATAATCGACGCCGGTCAGGCACATTATTTTCCACCACGGATGTTTTTGATGGCCGGAGTGTTCCTTCTCGTGCGGGCCGTCCATTTTCTTGACGCCCTGCATCAGCCAACCTCTAATTCCTTTGCTTGAACTCTTCTTTTCGGTGCTCATAAATCTTTGAAAAAAGACTACCTTGCTCCCATCTTAGATTATGCATTCTGAGATCGTTAACAGCCCCAAGTCGATATTTTTGTTTCGTAGACAACAATTTCAAGAGTTTCTCATCAGATTGCACGAAATGAGAAAAATGGGAAACCAAGACGGCAAGTGAATTATCACAGCCGTTTTTGCTAAATATCAAAACAATCCACTCGACGATACAATTTAATCTACTATCGACCAAGCGTCAAAATGGTCGAATGCACCGATTGCGCTAAAATCATTCGAATCGGTATCGGCGGAACACAAATGAAACCTGTCGCAATCTCGCAACATCCATAAACACAGTTATTTAAAATGTCTGGCACATTGCTTGCAATCTCTATTAGAACATCTCGGCCGCATCTTTCGAAGCAGGTCGGAAAGGAGGAATTAAAATGAAAACTGCAGGAACAATTAAAATAAAGTTTGCGGCAAATGTGTTAAGTTCACGGCGTATTCAGAATAGTTCCGACAGTTCTAAGGCGAACGCCGCGCCGACTCTTATAATTGGGGACACGATTTCATCAGCAACAAAACTATTTATCGCAAAGTCCAGATCTGAAATATCAGGGCTTGATTCACTTCTCAAAACTTTAATCAGCCCGGCCGTTAAGACGAAGTAATTTATTTCATTATGCTAATTTCACACTGCAGCCGCGTTCGGGTCAGTATTTGAGTTGAACGCTATTCATTCCGCGCATGATCGCGCGCTGGCGGCGGACCACGCGTTTTTTATTTTTGGACGGGTTGAACACATTGAGCGGGCTGGGAATCATTGCCGAAAGATACGCGGCCTCTTCGCGGGTCAATGTTGACGCCGATTTTTTAAAGTAATTGCGCGACGCTGCCTCCGCGCCGTAAATGCCGTCGCCCCATTCTATGACGTTTAGATAAATTTCGAGAATGCGTTTTTTGGATAGCTCTTTTTCGAGGTAGTAGGTGTAAAGTGCCTCGCGGCCCTTGCGCAGGAAGTTGCGGTCTTCGGACAAGTAAAGATTTTTCGATAGCTGCTGCGTGACTGTCGAGGCTCCGCGTTTAAAGCTCGGCATTGGCGGAATCCAGGCCTCGGGATCGTATTCGCCTTCGGCCTTTGCTTCCTTTTCACCTTCCCTGACGGCCTCGTCCCAGGCTTTGTTTATGGCGTCCCAATCGAAGCCGTCGTGTTCAAAAAACCGTGAATCTTCACCAGCCAGGACCGCACGCTGGAGGTGTGGCGATATCTGCTCTATCGGTGTCCAGATGAGGAATTTCCTCTGCTCGCGGCCTTCGGAACGGGCTTCGGACAGGCGATGCTCAATCATCGAAGTGGTTACCGGATTTTCATTTCGGAGGCTGGAGATGCTGGGAAAGGTTATTATTTCATAAGCCAGCCAGACCATGACGGCGCCAACGAGAATGAAGAATAAAATTTTTGTCCAATACCACATAAGAGCTGAGCAGAAAGCGGTTATCACTAGTGCTGTGTAGTCAAACTGTCCATACCTTATCGCCTAGCGATAGCTTGAATTTAGACGTGGGTTTGAACCCACGGACTAATACGGACTTTGATCTGTGCCGCGATAGCGGGAACTAAATCCGAAGGTAATCTCAGTCGTTGCTGACGCGACGAAAATCATTTTGCTATTTACCGCGGGTTAAAACCCACGGCTAAATTCACCGAGTCGCTACGCGACGCAAAAATTTAGAAATTTTGATTACACGGCTCCCGCGTCGTTAATGCAACGCTACCATATTTATACGATTTACCGCACGCGAAAGATTCGTAAGAAGTGTTGAACAGTTCTAGCGTTTACGGCTATTCTGTGAGTGTAGTAATATCCAGATAACTTTTGGGCATATTATGGCAAAACTCGAAAATGTCGTGGCGGTGATCTTGGGCGGCGGTGCCGGTTCGCGGCTATTTCCGCTGACGCGGGAGCGGTCGAAACCGGCGGTACCGCTCGGCGGTAAATACCGGCTGATCGATGTTCCGGTTTCGAATTGTATAAATTCGAACATTACGCAGATCTTCGTTTTGACGCAGTATAATTCGGCTTCGCTGAATCGCCATATCTCGCAAACCTATAGATTTTCGAGCTTTTCCGATGGATTTGTCGAAATTCTGGCGGCCGAACAGCGCAAAGACAGTCCGGATTGGTTTCAAGGTACGGCCGACGCGGTCAGGCAAATATTACCGCATTTGCGCGATTGGCGCGTGAAGACTCTATTGATCCTTTCCGGAGATCACCTTTACCGGATGGATTACCGCAAATTTCTCGACCGGCATTTTGAGACGAATGCGGACGTAACCATTTCAGTAGTTCCGTCGAAACGCGAGGAAGCGGAGGAATTCGGGCTATTAAAGACCGACGCAGCGGGAAAAATTATCGAGTTCAGCGAAAAGCCGAAAGGCGACGCGCTCGAGGCGATGCGTGTCGATACTACGCAGTTTGGCCTGACGACGGCTGAATCGGAGCAGCGGCCATTCCTTGCCTCGATGGGAATTTACGTATTCGATTATGAAAAGCTGGTCGAATTGCTGAATGCTGACGAAGCCGCGATGGATTTCGGCGGCGAAGTAATTCCGTCGGCAATCGACAAATACAATGTCCAGGCCCATCTTTTTGATGGTTATTGGGAAGACATCGGGACTATCCGTGCATTCTACGAGGCTAACCTCGACCTCGCTTCCCCGCTCCCCAAGTTTAATTTCTTCGACACGGCTGCACCGATCTACACCCGAAGCCGCCACTTGCCGCCGTCCAAACTTCATGGCTGCGATATAGATAATACGATGGTCAGCGAGGGCTGTATCCTGAACGGCATCCACGCCCGCAACTCGATCATCGGCCTGCGAAGCCGAATCGACGCCGGGGTGCGGATCGAGAATTCAATAATTATGGGTTCGGATTATTTCGAATCGATACAGGAGATCAGCAGTGATCTGGATAACGGAATTCCTCATCTGGGAATCGGCGAAAATACGCTGATCCGCCGGGCGATAATCGATAAAAATGTCAGGATCGGAAAAAATGTAAAGCTGCTAAATCTAGGCGGAGTGGATCGTTTCGATGATGAAATAGGCAGATTTTATATCCGGGACGGCATTATTATTGTTCCGAAGGGGGCCGAGATCCCTGACGGGATGGAAGTCTAAGCGACCGATTCCAAGACTATTTGGTTCGGACCGCCGTTATTTTCGGTGCGATATAACTGTTGCGTGCCCTGACCACGACATTTTCCTGCTCCACCTTCACCTTTATCTTACGCGTTTCGCCCGGCTTTACTTCGTCTTTCGGGTAGTATCCGATGCTGTAAAACTCGCGCAGCTCGCTCGCGATCTTGCTGAATGCAGTCGTCAGGTTTCCCAAAGTTCCGGCAACATAAATGCGGCCGCCCGTGCGGTCGGCTAGCTGAATAAGATATTCTTCAGCATCGGCGTATTCCTTTTCGGTTGTGCCTTTGCTGTCCGGCGTCCCGATCATCGGCCCAGTTCCCGGCATCGGAAATGGAAACGGATTATTTTCCGGCATCATCGGGGGTGTAGATTTCGGGAGCGTACCGGGAAGATTAATGACCGATTTATTTTTGATCGCCTGCACATCGGCGAACGTATCGTAGCGAATGGGATAGATCAGAGCGTCCAATTCCAGTGCATCGCGAAGATTTTTCATGCTGTGCGAGGTGCGGCTCGTCGTATCGACGCCGTCCGTAAAGAGCACCATCGCCTTTCTGCCCTCGATCGATCTAAGCCGGTCGTTCATCGTCATATCGACAGCTTCGTAAAGGCTTGTGCCGGTGGCGATCTTCGTCTGGCGTATGGCGGTCTCGATGATCTTGCGGTCGGTCGTTGCCTCGCAAAGCATGTGGGTTTCTTCGTCAAAAGAAATTACCAAAACCTTGTCGCT
>JANMSP010000101.1:0-11477 GCA_031389475.1 Pyrinomonadaceae bacterium | reverse complement strand
GTTGTTGACCAAAATATCGAGCTTGCCGAATTCCTTAACCGTCTTTTCGACGGCACTTTTGCAGAACTTAGGGTCTTTCACATCGCCGGGAATCAGTAGTGAGCGTCTGTCTTCCTTATTGATGAATTCGGCAGTTTCCTTTGCGTCAATCTCTTCTTCGGGCAGATAAACGATGGCGACATCGGCACCTTCGCGAGCATAAAATACCGCAACCGATTTACCGATACCCGAATCGCCGCCGGTAATTAAAGCAACCTTTCCCTCAAGCTTCGCCGATCCTTTATAATTTGGTCCGAGAAACTGCGGACGCGGAGTCATTTTAGCTTCAATTCCCGGACGCGGCTGTTACTGAGCCGGAAGCGGATTCTTCGGCTTTACACCACTTTGGCCGGACTTCACTTTGCTCTTATTTTTTGCTTTTCCTACTTGTGCCATATCAGCTCAACAATCTAAAACCCCGGTCGCTACCGCTCTCGGTACTGACAAAACTTATTTACTCGACACGGCTTTCTTTCTACCTGATCCGCTCTTCTTTCCGCCGCCGTCCTGTTTATTTACAGTTGCCCAGGCACGTGCCTCCGCTTCGTCGCGTAATACGCCGTCTGCTAAATAACCTTCTTCAATATGCTCGGCTTTACGCTTCTGTTTATCCGTATATTTATCTTTAACACCTTGTGGCATCGCGTTCCCCTCCGATTAAAGAATACCCGCCGAGCGGACGCGTCGGCTTTTCTGTGCACGAAAATATAGTTGGATTGCTCTATCGTAAATACTAATTTCACCTTCCAGATCTTTAAACTTCCGGTGATTGCGGGTGATACCCTCCTCGGGCTGCCCTGATCTGGTTTCAAGACGATTGGCGTAATTGTCTGGACCCGACATTTCTAAATCATTCGTAAAGTTTTTTAACATTAAACTGCTCCTATACCTCGACTGAATACATTTCGTACACACCTGTCATGTTCTCTGGATAAGGTGCAACAGGCGTGCCAACTAAATTTCCTTTCCATCCGATATTTATTGACACCCGAATGCGGTTTTAGTAGCCTCGATTTATTCGGTATATCTGTAAAAACGGGAACTATTCAATTTGAGCAATCTTAGAAAACTGGAACTTCCGCCACAGGGCTTAAACACACTTTTCGGCGTTCAGGATCAGAATATAAAATATCTCGAAATACTGCTCGACGTGACCATCGGAGCACGCGGAAACGAGTTGCTGATAGATGGCGATCCGCGTGATATCGATACGGTCGAGACTATCCTGCGTGATTTTAGTGACCTTTTTGCCGAGGGAAATACTTTTACGGACAAAGAGCTTCGCGATGCATTCAAGCAGATCGCCGAAGACCGTTCGTATAATCTTCGCGACTATTTTCTAAAAGCAAGATTCAACCCCGCAGGTAAAAAACAGGTCGCACCGAAAACCGCTAACCAGCGTAAGTATCTGGATGCGATTGCTAGTAATGATCTCGTATTCGGAATAGGAGTCGCTGGAACAGGAAAGAGCTACCTGGCGGTCGCAATGGCTGTCGATGCATTATTCAAAAAGCAGGTAAGTCGCATTATTCTAACTCGTCCGGCAGTAGAAGCCGGCGAGCGTCTCGGTTTTCTTCCCGGCGATCTGCAGGAAAAGGTTGATCCCTATCTCAGGCCGCTGTACGATGCTTTGTTTGATCTTGTTGATGCCGAAAAGGTAACGAAAATGCTCGAAAAACGCATCATCGAGATTGCTCCGCTAGCCTTTATGCGAGGCCGGACACTATCCGACGCGTTCATCATTCTCGACGAAGCCCAGAACACAACCGGCGAGCAAATGAAGATGTTCCTTACCCGGATCGGCTTCGGCTCAAAAGCCGTCGTTACCGGCGACCGCACCCAAATTGACCTTCCACGCGGCCAAAAAAGCGGAATCAAGGAAGCCGAAATTATACTAAAAGACCTCGAAGGAATCGAATTCGTTTACTTCGGCGAGAAGGACGTCGTCCGGCATAAGCTGGTACAGATGATCGTCAAGGCTTACGATGCCCATTCGAAGGAAGAAGAAAATGGCGACCGAAATTGATGTCCGAAGTCTTTAATCTACAGCGTAAGATAAAGATCGACCTTGGGCCGCTAAAAGAATTTGCGAATAAGGTATTGGCAGATACCAAAGAGACAGGTGACAAAACATTTTCTGTTGCATTTGTGTCGGATAGTAGAATGACGGAACTTAACAGCCTTTTCCGTGGCAAAAGGTCAACCACGGACGTACTGTCGTTTCCACACGAACCGGACAATTTCGACCCGGACAAAAACAATCTTGGCGACCTTGTAGTTTCAGTCGAACAGGCCCAAAGGCAGGCGGAAGAAAACGGATTAACTTTGGAAGGCGAGATCAAGCAGCTTATACTTCACGGCGTACTTCACCTGTGCGGATTCGATCATGAAACGGACACAGGCGAGATGAATTCACGGGAACTCGAACTCCGCGATCAGCTTGGAATCTGAATGTTATGGCCGATACATTAAAAACCGCCGATGCGTGCGTAATGGTGATTTTCGGTGCGACCGGCGATCTGACCAAGCGAAAGCTCTTTCCAGCTCTATACAATCTGGCAAAAGAGAACTTCCTGCCGAAGAATTTCGCTATTGTCGGCGTTGGCCGCCAGGAGATCGAAACCGAAGAATTTCGACGCAATATCATCGCCGATCTGAAAGAATTCGTGGGTGATAAACCGGACGAAGAATTATTCAAATGGTTCGAGGAGCGTACCTATTACACCGGCGGAGATTTTGACGACGATAAAAAGCTGTTTCAGGATTTGAAAGCCATGCTCGATGAAGTGTGTGCAACGCATTCGATCCCGGAGAACTTCTTTTATTACATGGCGATACCGCCAGATCTATTTGCAAATGTCGCGAAAAAGATCGTAAAGAACGGTTTTGGCCGCGAAGAAAACGGGCACTGGCGTCGCTTTATTTTTGAAAAACCATTCGGCCGCGACCTTGAATCCGCGAAGAAACTTAATTCGAATCTCCTGGCCATTCTAAAGGAACGTCAGATCTACCGCATCGATCATTATCTCGGAAAGGAGACGGTCCAGAACATTCTCGTTTTCCGATTTGGAAACAGCATTTTCGAGCCGATCTGGAATCGCAATTACATCGATCATGTACAGATCACCGTGGCGGAAAAGCTCGGGGTTGAATCACGCGGGGGTTATTACGATTCTGCAGGAGCGTTGCGTGACATGATCCCGAATCATATTTTTCAGCTTGTCACGCTGACCGCAATGGAGCCGCCTGTCTCGTTCGAGGCCAATTCAGTTCGCGACGAACAGGCCAAGATCCTGCAGGCTATCCAGCCGTTTTCGCCTGAAGATGCATTGCACTCCGCCATTCGCGGCCAATATAGCGAAGGGACGATATCCGATAAACAGGTCAAAGCCTATCGCGACGAAGAAAAAGTCCCAGCCGCATCGAAAACAGAAACGTTTGCGGCGATGAAGCTATCGATCGACAATTGGCGGTGGGCCGATGTTCCATTTTACGTCCGTACCGGAAAACGCATGCAGGCGAGGCATTCGAGTATAATTATCCAGTTCAAAAAGGCTCCGTTTATGCTTTTTCGCGACACTTCAATTGAACGCCTGACGACAAACCGGATCGAGATACACATCCAGCCTGACGAAGGAATCACGCTTCATTTCGGAGCAAAAATTCCCGGCCCGATCGTGAAAATGGGAGCGGTCGATATGGATTTTAACTACGTGGATCATTTCGGCGAACAGATCAGCACCGGCTATGAACGCCTGCTCTTCGACTGCATGATCGGCGATGCCACACTGTTCCAACGGGCAGATATGGTCGAGGCAAGCTGGTCGATAGTTTCGCCTATACTAGATGTCTGGAAAGCCGTGCCGCCGCGTGATTTCCCGAATTACGAATCCGGAAGCTGGGGGCCGAAAGAGGCGGACGCCCTGTTGGAACATGACGGGCGGGCCTGGAAAAATTTTGTTGAATAGGTATGGTTGACATTTGCTCATAGTCGCTGGAGGCGACAAATCTAATAGCGTCAGGTGTAAACCCGACGTATGAATCAACCATCCGATCCGACGCTGAAAGTGTCGAATGCGTGATTTAAAGTTCGTCCCTTTCAGGGACTAAATCCACCGTTGCCTCATTCGTAGGGTGTTACCCGACGCTATCAAATTTGTCGCTTTCAGCGACGAAAACGAATGGCTCTGATCGAAAACGAATGAGCGAATTTCATATTGCCGATAATACAGAAGAACTTAGCAAAGATGCGGCGGGATTTTTTGTCGAAACTGCCAACAAAGCAATCAACCGGAACGGCCGATTCACTGTTGCACTTTCCGGCGGCTCCACACCAAGGTTGCTTCATCAAAAACTCGTTTCCGCCTCGCTCGACTGGAAAAAAGTCTTCTTCTTTTTCGGCGATGAGCGGAACGTGCCGCCCGATCACCATGAGAGCAACTTTCGGATGGCGTTTGAGACGCTTTTTCATCCGTTGAATATTGAACACGCGAATATTTACCGCTGGCAAACAGAGATCGGAAATCCACTGGAAGTCGCTATAGATTACGCATTCCGCGCCGCGACTTTTTTTGAAGGCTTTCCGAGGTTCGATTTGATCTTACTTGGTCTCGGCACCGACGGGCACACCGCTTCCCTATTTCCGCAAACTGAGGCCTTGTCTGAAGCGTCGGATATAGCTGCCGCAAATTGGGTAGATAAGCTCGGAGAAGACAGATTTACTTTGACATTCCCGGTCATTAACAATGCAGAGAACATCGCGTTTCTGGTTTCCGGCGAAGAGAAAGCGGCGACTTTGAAGGATGTAACAGAAGGAGAGTTTCGCCCAAAACATCTTCCAGCCCAATCCGTTTCGCCCGCAAACGGTACGCTACATTGGCTCGTCGATAAAGCCGCTGCATCGCTTCTCAATACTGATTGATTTGCTTTTCAAGCCTAACAATTCTAACATCTAGCGTTATCAGCTTATGGAAATTGAGATAGTCGTTGCCGTCGTGATTTTGATTGCACTGGTCTTTTTGGCAACCGTCGATCTGGCCTTTGCTCATTTCTCCGACCTCAGCCTGCGTCGCCTTTCGTCAGATTCGGAAGAAGCTCCCAATCCACGTTCCACCCAGTTTCTAAAAGAAATTCTTGATAACCGCCCGCGTTTCCGTTTCGCCCTTTCGTCGGCGATCCAGGTATTGCTCATTTCATTTACGGTTTTAGTCACGCTGATAATTTTGCAATTTAATGTAAGCCACGCTGGTTTGCTTCTGTATGCCTTGCTCATAGGCCTTGGGACCACGGTGCTGATTCGTCAGATTCTGCCCAGACTGTTTATTCGCAACAATCCTGAAAAAAAATTGTTGTTTCTGCTGCCGATCGTGCGGCCGCTGTATTCAATCGCTTCGCTGGTTACCGAGCCTTTCGCGTCTTTTTTCCGTTCGAAGGAACAGCAAAAACTCGATTCGACCGTGTCGCCTGATTCGTCCGACGAGAAATCCGATGACAACACCGATGATTTTCAGGCCTTGATGGAAGCTGGCGAAGCCGAGGGCATTATTGAACAAAATGAGCGCCAGCTGATCGAATCGATGGTCGAATTCAACGAAACGCGCGCGGGTGAGATAATGACGCCGCGAACCGAGATTTGCGGCATCCCGATCGAATCAACTGTAAAAGCGGCACGCGATCTGATCATTGAGGAAAAATATTCACGCCTGCCCGTCTATCGCGAGAGTATCGACAACATCGACGGTGTGATCTACGTCCGCGACCTGCTGCAGGCGTGGGCTGAGGGCAAAGAGGACATGCCGATCAAGGACATGCTCCGCGACGCCTATTTTATCCCCGAAACAAAATCCGCCGCCGAACTGCTTAAAAGCATGCAGGTCAATCACGTTCAGCTTGCCATTGTGATCGACGAATACGGCGGAGTTGCCGGGATCGTGACGGTCGAAGATATTCTGGAAGAGATTGTCGGCGAGATCGAGGACGAAGACACGGAGAACGAGGAGATAATCGAAATCATCGAAGGCGAGGACGGCTATTGGGACATTCTCGGCTCGACCGAGATAGACAAAATCGAACGCCTGTTCGACATCGAAATCGACGATGACGATTTCACGACCATTGCGGGTCTGGTGACGAGCGAAGCCGGATATGTTCCAAAGGTCGGCGAAATACTAAACCTCAACGGCCTCGAAGTCGAGATCCGTCAGGCCGATGATAAAAAGATAGGAATGCTGCGAATCCGCCGCGATGTTTCAGAACCTGACGAGGAGGTTCACAATACGGCTGCATAGCAACTTTTTTACGCAGAAGCCTGACCGTAAGGGAAGGCTTTCTTCAGCTCCGTGCATAAGAAAAGCCCTCCCTAACGGTCAGGCTTCTGCCACCGGAGAAGAATTGATTAGCTTCTCTTTATAAGGACTGTTTGCTATACTCTGAAAAATTCTGGAGGCAATCTATGACTATCAGACTTGGCGACGAGGCTCCCGATTTTATTGCGGAAACCACGCAGGGAACGATCAATTTTCACGAATGGCTCGGCGATAGCTGGGGTGTCCTGTTCTCGCATCCGAAGGATTACACGCCGGTCTGCACGACAGAGCTTGGAATGGCCGCCCGGATGAAACCCGAATTCGACGCCCGCAGCGTCAAGATGATCGGCCTCAGCGTCGATCCGCTCGATTCGCACGCCGGATGGGCAAAAGACATCGAAGAAACACAGGGCACCGCGCTCAATTTCCCGGTCATCGCCGATTCCGATAAAAATGTTTCGAACCTCTACGACATGATCCACCCGAACGCCAGCGACACATTCACCGTCCGCTCGGTATTCGTCGTCGGCCCGGACAAAAAGGTCAAGCTAATGATCACCTATCCAGCCAGCACCGGACGAAACTTCGACGAAGTACTTCGCGTGATCGATTCTCTGCAATTGACTGCTCAGTACAGCGTAGCGACACCCGTAAACTGGAAGGACGGCGACGACTGCATCATCGTTCCATCGCTTTCCGACGAGGACGCAAAGGCAAAGTTTCCGGCTGGATGGAATACCATAAAACCTTACCTGCGTTTGACTCCTCAGCCGAATAAGACGCAATCTAAAACTTTGTAGTCTGGTTTAGGTACTGAAGACATTTAGCTTTTTCAATTGCCACTAGCTTTAGATAGTGGACAAATACAGCAAAACCCGGGCTTTAGCCGAAACAATTAGCATTCAGTAAAAGAGGTTTGGCTAAAGCCCTTCTTTTTAAAACTTCTGACCACTAGCTAAAGCTAGTGGCAATTTATAGGAAATAAATCATATCAAATTTTGGGCGGCATAATTCCGCCTAAATTTCTGCCTGCTGATTAAATAATGAAACTGCAAGCCGAGATTGGCGAAACTAAACATCAGTTGGAAATAAAACGCGAAGGCGAAAATGTCTTTGCTGAGATTGACGGGCGCAAATACGAAGTCGAAGCCTCGCAGCCCGAACCGAATGTTTATCTGCTCAAGCATGAAAACAAGGTTTATGAGATATTCGTTTCGCCGAACGAAAAACCGGGCGAGCCGTACCAGGTTCGTGCCGGAACTCATGAACTGGAAATCAAGCTGATCGATCCGAAACGGCTTCGCGGAACGAGCGGCAGCGATGATCTCGCGGACGGCGTGGCCGAAATAAAAACCGCGATGCCCGGAAAAGTAGTGCGGATTCTGGTCGAAAAAGGTGCCGAGGTGAAAAAAGGCGAAGGCGTCGTGGTCGTCGAAGCGATGAAAATGCAAAACGAGCTAAAATCGCCGAAGGACGGAATTGTCAAAGATATCAGGATCGAAGAAGGTGCCACCGTTTCCGCAGGAGATGTACTGCTTTCTGTCGAATAATTTCGACTGGTTTGGCGAGTCAGAACCGGGAGCGATAGCGACTGGGTTCTTTTATCGTTGGCGATTAATAACCCCGGTCGCTACCGCTCTCGGTACTGACAAGAGAAAACCCCCGGTCGCTTTCGCTCCCTGTACTGACCCGAATAGTGAAGAATTAAGCCGTCACCGCCATTTCTTGACCCACATAAACAGGCCGAATCGGCGTTCGCAAATTCGCCATCAGATCCGCGAAATTGTCGAAGGTTAGTGACTGTTCACCATCCGACCAAGCCTTTTCCGGTTCGGGGTGGACTTCTACAATAATGCCGTCTGCACCAACCGCAAGTGCGGCTTTGGCGGTCGCGGAGATGATGCTGCGTTTGCCGGTAGCGTGTGACGGATCGACGATGACAGGCAGATGGGTCATTTCTTTGACCAATGCAACCGCCGCCAGATCGAGCGTGTTCCTGAGACTGTTGTCGAATGTCTTGATGCCGCGTTCGCACAATACAACATCCTCGTTTCCGCCGTGAAGAATGTATTCCGCTGCGGAGAGCCATTCCTTCACCGTCGCCGATGCACCGCGTTTCAGCAGGATCGGCGTCCTTGTTTTACCGAGCTTTTTGAGCAAAGCGAAGTTCTGCATATTGCGGGCGCCGACCTGGATCATATCGGCGTAATCGCAGCCGAGCGCGACCTCGTCCTCGCTCATAATCTCCGTAACAACCGGCATATCCGCTTCGTCGCCAGCTTCGCGCAGGATTTTCAAGCCGTCAACGCCAAGGCCCTGAAAATCATACGGCGAAGTTCGCGGTTTATATGCACCGCCACGGAGCATCACCGCGCCGCATTGTTTTACCGCAAAAGCCGTGTCGATCACCTGCTCCCGCGATTCGACCGAGCACGGCCCGGCAATCACGACCGCTCCATCGACGCCGATCGGCACGTTCCTGACCCAAACGATTGTCCGTTTTTCCGGGTTTAACGATGCCAAAGGCGGCAAGCCTTTCACTTTTACCAGGTTTACCGCGTTTTTATTTGTTTTTCCGATTGTCCATGTATCCAGCATAATTTTAAGCTCCGTAAGTATTTCTTGGCAGAAGCCTGACCGTTAGGGAGGGCTTTTTATGCCTAGCCGTTAAGGAAAACCCTCCCTAACGATCAGGCTTATGCCTTATGTCCCGATTAAATAAAATGTCGTCCAATTATCCACATCGTCCGCGATGTTTTCGCACAAGATTTTTGCACCGTACAGTTCCACCGCCCGTCTGCTTCCGATAGCAGCATTCACCGGAATATTTTCATCAACGATTCGCCTTACGCTCGATGCGGTGTCGGCTCCGATGTTTTGCGTCATGTTTTTATGTGCGGAAAGAAAGCGGCGGCATTGTTTGAGGGCCTCGACATGCGAACGCACGGAGGTCAGACTCTTAAAATCAGAATGCGGCGTTCCGGCCAACACATGCATTACCTCAAGCGAAAACCGTTCAACAATCCGCAGACAGCTCTGCTTCAAAAGCCGTTGAGGAGTTTCGATTTCGCCCACGATCTTGTTTTCAAAAGGAACAACTGCCCATTCGGCCTCTCCGTGTTCTACAGCCAAAAACGCCGCTTCAAAGTCGGAACATTCCAATATCTCCGCGCTGTCGCCAAGGATTCTGAGCGTTGCTTCCTCGCTATACGAACCCTTTATTCCTTGTATCGCCACCAGGCTCATTTGGACATCTCTCCGTTGCGGATGAAATTGGATCGAACATTGACTTGAATCTGCCGCGATTCAAGCAATATCTGCCGGTAAATTCTGGCGGCTACTTCGTCGTTAAGCTCGCCGGAATTGTTGCGGGAAATTTTTTGCAGTATTTTAGCTTCTCTATCGGCATCGACGACCGGAATGCCCGCTTGGGCTTTTAACAAACCGATGTACTTTGCGGTTTCTGCCCGTTGATTTAGCAGCGAGAGAACTTGCGTATCGATCTCGTCAATTTTTTTGCGACATTCATCCAAGCTCATATCTTTCTCCGACCGTTTTTCGGTAAAAACAAAAAAGCCGCGAACTTTTCAGCTTCGCGGCTTTGAATTTGGTTTTGTTTTTTCTGGAATTTACTCCACTTCAACCCAAACTTCAGCCGCTTTACTAAAATAGTAGAAGTAATAAAAGCTAAAGCTGGTGAAGTTTCGGTTCTGCATTAATTCGTAATCGTTATCGAACCTCAAATTAACATAACTTAATTTTGAGTCGGTTGTCAATTTAGTTTTCGACAGTTTTTTCAGCGGTTATTTTCTTTAGGTTTTCGGAAGCATTCCTCAGCGAATCCGATGCAAGCGTAAACCATTCAGCATCAACGGTTTCGTGTTCGCGTTCAACCAATAATGCACGTTTTGTTTCAACCGGAGCGGTCCCGCCATAAATTGTACGGACATTAACGAAATTTTCGGGCGAAACTGCCTTCTCGAGTTCTTCGGGCGAAAGCGTAAGCTCATGGCCAAGAACTTCGCCGGCGGCATTTTGCACTATTTCATAAGTGATCTGTGCGCTGTTAGCGATCGCAGTTTTAACGCAAATCGACACGATTTTATGGGCAATACTAAACGGCAAGTTTTCCTTACGGACTATCGTATCAGCCAATTCAGTGACGGCGATAAAATTCTCGTTTGCCCGTTTTTTAAGAACATCGACATTAAACGAGGCGGATTTAAGAGTGCTCGCAAAAAGCGAGACGGCTCGGTTCGCATCTCTTATGGCACTGTAAATTAGAGGCTGAAGGTCGTCCTCGACGTCGTTTATATCGCCGAAAGGAGTATTGTGAACGGCGGTTATCACGCCAAGACATTGTCCCAAAGCTTTACTGCCGATTGCCCGGATATGTTCGATCGCCACCGGGTTGCGTTTTTGCGGCATGATCGACGAGCCTTGTACAAAGCCGTCCGGCAGTCGAATTACGTTAAATTCCATCATCGCCATCAGCAGAAATTCCTGGGCGAATTTGCCGGTATTGACAAGCATTGCCGATGTTGCACCAAGCAATTCCGTAAAATAATCTACCGATGCAATCGAAGCGTAAGAATTTATTGTCGGCGCCTTAAATCCTAACAGGTCGGCGACGCGATGCCGATTTATCGGAAATCCTGTCGTTGTGATCGCTCCCGATCCAAGCGGGCAAAAATTCATGTTGTCGTACGCGTGCTGAAGTCGTTTGATGTCACGGCCGACGTTCTCCGCCATTCCGAGCAGAAAATGAGCCATAGTCGATGGCTGTGCCGGTTGCGTGTGCGTGTATGCCGGAATTATCGTTTCATGATGCTGTGCCGCCAAATTTAAAAATACGGTTCGAAGCTGCATCGCCGAATCAAGTAATCTTAAAGTTGTCGGACGAAGATATAGCCGGTAGATTGTCACATCTATGTCATTCCGGCTGCGTGCGGTGTGTAACTTCCCCGCTGTATCCGAATTGCAATTCGCCGCGATTTCACGCTGGAGAAGATAAAAAAGATCTTCGAAAGTGCCGTCGTAAGTTTTTTGGCGAATCGCCGGCAGATCAAGGCTATTCAGCGCCTTCAGCAGATCACGCAGCTCAGCCTCGGTGATTATTTCCTGCTCGGCCAG
>JANMSP010000117.1:0-4232 GCA_031389475.1 Pyrinomonadaceae bacterium | reverse complement strand
AGGCGGTTACCGGCCGCATTCGGCGACTGAGGTCTTTGCCAAATCCTACGGTGACTGCAAGGACAAGGCGAATTTGATGCGGGCGATGCTCAGCGTCATCAAAATTCAGTCTCACATGGTTAGTATTACATCAGGAGATAGAACCTATGTCCGGGCCGAGTGGGCTTCGCCAAACCAGTTCAACCATTGCATAATCGCGATCAAGATCTCCGATTCGACGATCATCAACTCTGTTGTCACACATCCGAAACTTGGCCGCCTGTTGATCTTCGATCCCACGGATTCTTACACGCCGATCGGCGATCTGCCGGATCACCAACAGGGTAGCCTTGCTCTGATCGACCACAAGGACACTTATGAACTGACGGAGATGCCTACATTGCCGGCGGATACAAACCGGCTTGACCGCAGTATCGAAGTTTCGTTGAGTCCTGACGGCGACATTACGGGCACTTTGAATCAAAAAACTCTCGGCCAGTCCGCACGGGATTCACGGGAGCAGATGAAGAATATGTCGGCCACAGATTTCAATCGAAGTATTGAAGGGTGGATATCCCGCGGAGCCACAGGAGCAAAAACTTCCAGAATACTGCCGACCGACGGCCATAAGGAGGGTAAATTCAATCTCGATGTGGATTTTTCAGCCAAGTCATACGCCCAGATCATGCAGAATCGCCTGATGGTGTTCAAACCGGCGATAGTCGGCCGTTTGGAACGCCTGTATTTTAACGACGATAAGCGGATGCATCCATATCTGATCGAATCGTCGTCATATTCCGAGGCCGTCAAAATAAAGCTGCCTGAAGGTTTTGTGGTTGACGAAATCCCAGATCCGACCAAGCTATCGACTCCTTTCGGCGATTATGACGCCAAATACGAAGTAAATGGCGACTACCTAACTTTTAGCAGATCGCTGAAGTTGAACCGCTCGACGATCGCAGCCGACAAATACGACACCGTTCGCAGCTTTTTCGGTAGCGTACGCGCCGCCGAGCAGGCACCAGTGGTTCTTTTGCGTAAGTAGGTCGAAATTAGATTTTCACATAATGAGAGGAGATGTAGGCATCAGTTTAAGGAAAGAGAGTTTGCCCGCGAATAAACACGAATAAACGCGAATAGGAGGGAGTGGGGAATTCTATTAGTCTTCTCCTCATTCGCTCAGATTCGCGTTATTCGCGGGCAAACTTCTTAATTTCGCGCCCTTTTCGCTTATTTTCGCGGGCAGAATCTGACTTTATTATTAAGGTTTATTGCCTTCAAAAAGGCGCATCAAAGCCTTTTCTTCGGCCTCATATTCCGCTTCGGAAAGTGAGATCCGGCGGGCCTTCCGCGTACGAAATTCGTCCAGCGTAACACCGGCTTCGTAATTTTTTAAGATTTTAGGATGAATGTAAGAACCGCGGCAGACGGCCGGAGTGTTGCCGAGCTGCT
Source organism: Pyrinomonadaceae bacterium (assembly GCA_031389475.1). Classification (GTDB taxonomy): domain Bacteria; phylum Acidobacteriota; class Blastocatellia; order Pyrinomonadales; family Pyrinomonadaceae; genus OLB17. The sequence continues at coordinate 2,801 of JANMSP010000117.1, read as the reverse complement.
CTGCGACCTTTTTTACGGCGCGGTTAATATTCTTCTTTAATTCCTTCTCGTCGTCGCTTTTACCGATTTCAGCCAGTTCCACGGCAGCGAGCAAAGTCCCGCCCCAAGTGCGAAAATCCTTTGCCGAAAATTCAGGAGATGTTGCGGTCTTGAGATATGCGTTAAGTTCGCCCGGTTTGATACCGCGCGGTTTGCCATCGCCGTCTATGTAATGAAAAAGCTTGCGCTTTGCTCCTAATTCCTTTATCTCCTTCATCACAGCCGCGAGTTCTTCATCTACCAAAACACGGCGATGTTTTATATGGCTTTTCCCGACAAATTCGAAAACCAGCTCGCCTCGCCTCCCGATCTGAAGGTGCTTGTTTTGAAGCGTCGTAATGCCGAAGGTCTTGTAATGTTTAACGCTCTTTTCGGTTCCAACGCGGATATACAGCGAATTGATAAGCCGCATCATCACCGCTAAGACCTTTTCACGCGGAAAACCGTCAAGAGCGATGTGCTCGTTGGTGACACTCCGCAGCGTTGGCAGATATTTTCCGAACGTCTCGATCTTGGAAAATTTTTTGTTCTGCCGCTTTTCCGAGTGCTTCGTGTGATATATATACTGGATTCGCCCGGTCGTATCCATCCCGACGGCCTGGAGATTACTGCCCGCAAACGGCGATATACGCACATGCTTCCACGCCGGCGGCAGCACCAGCGATTTTATCCGTTCAAGGCTTTGTTCATCCGCGATCCTTTTGCCGGAAAGATCGACATAATAAAATCCGTTCGCCTTAGACCCTTTCCTTTTCCACCATCTCGCCCTTTTCCCCTTTTCGATCGTTTCTTTAGTCTTTTTTATATCAAAAATCGGTTTATTTAATGCCATATTTCCCCTACTTGTTCTTATTCTTTTACAGTATATCGAATTATTTTCCGAGAAAATAATAAATCGTATTTGGAATTTGCAACTATTGAAATAATTGAACTTATCGGCGTCCGTTTGTTAAGGCAAAGTTATCGAAAAGGCAACTTGTTTCACAGATGATACATCAAATATACAACTAAAAAGGAGAACGAAAATGGGAACGAAATTAAAGGAAGTTAGTGAGAAAGAACCGATTCAAAGCAAGAAGGATATGATCCTTTACTTATTCGAAACCGGTGTTAAAGAGATCGAAACGATCTCAGCTATTTCGGGAGCGAAACCGAGCTATGTTGGTTCAGTATTGCAGCGTGAAGGATTGATCGACAACTATTTCGATCTTTACACCTCGACGTCATATCCGATGAACATTTATTCCAAGCATTTTCGTGGAAAGCTTGGCTTTAAGGATATTCCAACGGCGGAACGCAGTGTTGACCGGTTGGACGATTCTTACCGATACTTCGAAAAACTTCAGGATCGGGCCGGACAACACCATGCTTTGGAGATGGGCCTGACAATGCTCGACCGTGCCAGATGGACCGGAAAGCTTGAAGAAGCTGAGGTTTACCGACGCTGGCTGGTAGGAAAGCTGAGTACGCCTCTTGTCGAGAATGCCCGGCCAATGGCAATTCAGTCGGAAAAGCGTGTTGCAGAAGTTGAAGAAGTAGAATTCAAAAAAGCAGCGTAGATTTGTCAGTACCGAGAGCGGTAGCGACCGGGGTTTTAACGGTTGAAGATAAACAACCCCGGTCGCTACCGCTTTCGGTTCCGATCCTTCAATCGGTTTAAAAAGAGGTTATTAATGTCATTGCAATTAGTGGAAACGCCGGTTCGCGAAAGCAGTTTGGTCGTCGGACAGGCAACTTTTGAGGATGTCCACGCGGAAACCAGCCTGCGTCCGAAGTGTTTCAACGAGTATATCGGCCAGCCAAAAATAGTTAACAATTTGCGGATTTTTCTGCAGGCGGCATTGCGTCGCGGCGAAGCTCTTGATCACGTCCTGCTATTCGGCCCTCCGGGGCTTGGCAAGACAAGCCTAGCGGTAATCCTTGCGAATGAAATGGGTGCAAATCTGAAAACGATCCATGCTCCGGCGGTCGAGAAAGCTGGCGACCTTGCTGCGGTCCTGACCAATCTTGATGAAGGCGACGTTTTATTTATCGATGAGGTGCATCGGCTCAGGCCGCAGATCGAGGAGATTCTGTATCCGGCGATGGAAGATTTCCAGCTCGATCTAATGATCGGGCAGGGCACGGGTGCTCAGACCATAAAGCTGGATCTGCCGAAATTTACGCTGGTCGGTGCGACGACGCGTGCGGGCATGATCTCGCCACCGCTCCGCAGCAGATTCGGGATCGTTAATCATCTCGACTTTTATCCGCAAAAGGATCTGGAAATTATCGTGCATCGGTCGGCTGAGATTCTTGGAATCGAGATCGATGCCAGCGGTGCTTTGGAATTAGCGCGCCGTGCCCGTGGAACTCCGCGGATCGCTAACCGGTTGCTTCGCCGGGTACGAGATTTTGCTCAGATCGTCGGGAATGGACGAATTAATGGTGAGATCACGCAAACAGCTCTGGATGCAATGGAGGTTGACCGCTATGGCCTCGACGAAGTTGACCGCAAGCTGCTGCTGACAATTATAGAAAAATTTGATGGTGGGCCGGTCGGTGTGGGAACAATTGCCGCATCGATCAACGAAGACCGCGAATCGATCGAGGAAATGATCGAGCCGTATCTGATCCAAACGGGTTTTCTAAACAGAACGCCGCGTGGCCGAATGGCGACTGCGGCCGCGTATAAGCATTTCGGGTTTCGGCCGCCTGCCCTGCTGCGCCATATCGCGATGGCAAGTTAGATAAAATGCAGAAGCCTGACCGTTAGGGAGGGC
>JANMSP010000089.1:0-3459 GCA_031389475.1 Pyrinomonadaceae bacterium | reverse complement strand
CCGGACAGAGCCTTCGTTTAGTAAAACACTAAACGGGTCTCAAGCCCGGGAATTTTACATACCCATTCCCATGCCGCCCATTCCGCCGTCGCCCTTTTCGTCGGGGGCGTCTGCGATCATGGCTTCGGTGGTGAACACTAGGCCGGCGATCATTTGGCAGTGTCGACAAGATCGGTGACTTCTTTGAAGTCTCGAACGATTCGGTCGGAGTATTTCTTTTCGAGTGCGCGATAGTGTTCGAGCAACTTCTTAGTGTCGTGGCCGAATTCGGCTGATATCTTGTGCCGGACTTCGCGTATCCAGGCGATTCCCGGGTCTTCTTTCTCAGTCATGATGATACCCCTAAAAGTTCCATTGGCGTGACGAGCATTGGAACATATAGCCCAAGCATAGCATTGATCTTCCGAATATGTCCGAACTTATTCGCGTTTGCGAGGTGCCTGCAGTTCCATGTAAGCAAAAAATCGCATTTAAAATACGAAGCAAAGGCGAGATGAAGAGCATCTCCCCGAGGATCGCCCGGCATCAATTTGTGTAGAATGTAGGTCTCCACAATTTCCAGGATTTCATCAGGGGCGGGAAGAATAGGTACCGACTTTATTAAATCAATAGCGTCGCGTTTGTTAGGAAAGGTTCCACGCTCTAATTCCTCAATCACCGCGAGACTTGTAACAAGCGAGTAAAGCCCAGAACTGTCGCGTCCATTCGCGGCGGGCGATCATATCAGGCTCGGTGCGGACTTCGTGGTAAAAGCTCACGACGGATGTTTCGATGTAGATTCGCGACTTCATAATGCTTACTATACAACAAAGAAAGGCCCCGGCGGGTGCCGAGGCCTTGGATTTAGTGGAATTGAATCCGTGCCAAGTGGCCCTTACTTACGTGCGGGCTACTGACACTACATACCCATGCCCATGCCGCCCATGCCGCCGCCCATTCCGCCCATGCCGCCGTCGCCCTTGTCGTCGGCTACGTCTGCGATCATGGCTTCGGTCGTGAGCATTAGGCCCGCGATCGAGGCTGCGTTTTGGAGAGCGTAACGGGTGACCTTTGCGGGGTCGATGACTCCGGCCGCGACGAGGTCTTCGAACTTCTCGGTTGCAGCGTTAAAGCCGTAGTTTTCGACGTCGCTTCCGATGACCTTATCGACGATCACGGCGCCTTCCTTTCCGGCGTTCTGCGCGATCTGGCGAAGCGGTTCTTCGAGGGCACGGCGAACGATGTTCACACCGATTTGCTCGTCGGCGTCTTCACCGTCGGTTTTGAAGTTTTCCAAAACCTTACCGGCACGAACCAGAGCAACTCCGCCGCCGGCAACGATACCTTCTTCGACCGCGGCACGTGTCGCATGCATGGCATCTTCAACGCGGGCCTTCTTTTCCTTCATTTCGATCTCGGTAGCGGCACCGACTTTGATAACCGCAACACCGCCGACCAATTTAGCAAGGCGTTCCTGCAGCTTTTCACGATCATAGTCAGACGTGGTGTCTTCGATCTGATTGCGGATCGTTTTAATGCGGCCGTCGATCGCTTCACCGGTTCCGCCGCCTTCGACGACAGTGGTGTTGTCTTTGTCGATCGTGACTTTCTTAGCCTTGCCAAGATCTTCAATGACGATGGTTTCCAGTTTGATGCCGAGATCTTCGCTGATGACTTTACCGCCGGTCAAAGTCGCGATGTCTTCGAGCATTGCCTTGCGGCGATCACCGAAGCCCGGAGCCTTGACGGCAGCTACATTCAACGTCCCGCGAAGTTTATTGACGACCAGTGTCGCAAGAGCTTCGCCGTCCACGTCTTCCGCGATGATGAGCAAAGGACGGCCCATTTTCGCTACCTGCTCCAGAATCGGAAGCAAGTCACGCATATTCGAAATTTTCTTTTCGTGGATCAGGATGAACGGCTCTTCCAGAACTGCTTCCATTCTGTCCGCATCGGTGACGAAATAAGGCGAAAGGTAACCGCGGTCGAACTGCATACCTTCGACGACTTCGAGCAGGGTGTCCATCGTTTTCGATTCTTCAACCGTGATGACGCCGTCTTTGCCGACCTTGTCCATCGCTTCCGCAATGATCGTGCCGATCGTTTTGTCGCCGTTAGCCGAAACGGTTCCGACCTGCGCGATCATTTCACCGGACACCGGCTTGGATAGGCGGGCAACTTCCTTGACAACCTCAGCTACAGCTTTTTCGATGCCGCGTTTGAGGGCCATCGGGTTTGCACCGGCTGCAACCGTGCGGACGCCTTCCTTGAAAATAGCCTGAGCCAGAACGGTAGCAGTCGTTGTTCCGTCACCGGCAACATCGCTGGTTTTCGAAGCGACTTCGCGGACCATCTGAGCGCCCATATTTTCGAGCGTGTCCTTCAATTCGATCTCTTTAGCAACCGTGACACCATCTTTGGTGATGGTTGGCGAGCCGAATTTCTTGTCGATAACGACGTTGCGGCCTTTTGGTCCGAGTGTAACTTTCACCGCGTCCGCCAGCTGATTGACACCGCGTAAAATCGCGGCGCGTGATTCTTCTCCGTGTACTACTTGTTTAGCCATTGTATTATTTCTCCTTCGTCGAAAAAAAGTCTGGGAAGTCTTGAAAGTGCTGGAAGTCTGGGAAGTGGGGAAGTAAATTACTTCCTAGACTTCCAAGACTCACTGGACTTTCCAGACTAATTTATGCGGCTGCGCCGGCTCTTGAAATGATGCCGAGGATCTCGTCTTCGCGCATGATGATGAATTCTTCGTTGTCCAGCTTGATCTCCGATCCGCTGTATTTACCGAAGAGAACGCGGTCGCCGGCTTTGACGTCTAATGCCTGACGCGAACCGTCTTCTTTATACTTGCCTTCGCCCGCAGCGATAACTTCGCCTTCCTGCGGCTTTTCTTTTGCCGAATCAGGAATGAAAAGTCCGCCCGCGGTTTGATTGTTGGTGTCCTCGATCCGGCGAATGATTACGCGGTCGTGTAACGGTGTAATGTTTGTAGCCATGTTGGTTATACTCCTTTTGAAATAATCGTAATAAAGCTTAAAATGTGGTTTGCCAAAACTCTCGTTTAGCACTCGTTGGGTATGAGTGCTAGTGTAGTAAACATTTTTTAAACTGTCAACCGTGTAAGCAAAAATCTGATAAGAGCATTATCAAGTTTAGACGGGTCACCGGGAGCGCTAGCGACTTCTTCTGGCAGAAGCCTGACCGTTAGGGAGGGCTTAAGGGCCCACCATAAAGAAAGCCCTCCCTAACGGTCAGGCGTCAACCATAAAGAAAGCCCTCCCTAACGGTCAGGCTTCTGCCATTAAGAAACAATATGCATCTTTCCGAAATAAATATTTATCCGGTTAAATCGCTGAAGGGAATTTCGCTTAACGAAGCTACGGTCGAAGATCGCGGTTTGCAGTTCGACCGGCGGTGGATGCTGGTTGATGAAAAGAATAAATTCCTGACGCAGCGTGAATTTCCGAAGATGGC
>JANMSP010000081.1:0-13255 GCA_031389475.1 Pyrinomonadaceae bacterium | reverse complement strand
CAGATCGCGCACTCGGGGTCGCGCTTCCACGCTTCGCGGAACGACCGCACCGAGTCGAGGCGCGCGAACGCGTACATCATCTGGAAGCCCTGGTCGAAAAAGGCTTGCGCTTCCTTGTTCTTGGAGGAGATGGGGCGGTGAAAGGGGCCGAGGCCGGAAGTAAAGAGGGCGATGGGGTCTTTGACGTATTTGGGAATCTCGCCGGGGGCGTCGAGGTGACTCTCTTGAGCCCAGCTCACGTTCGAGCTGGCCATGAGACAACACAGACACAGGGTGGCGAGACGACAGGCACGAGCGATCATCGAATCCTCCAGGCGCATGTAGATGGTGCGTGAAGCTCATCATACCAACGCCGCCGGGTGAATTTCCGCGGCGATCCGCACCTGATCGCTATCGAACTCGAGGTGTCGGCTGGGTAAACCCTGAGTTATTTCGGTCAGTACCGCGGAAAAGTGGCGTGAAAATCCACTTCGAATGATTTTCGATGCCGTAATACGCGATCACGGATTTGCTCCGACTTTGGCTTGCAACGCCAATAAAAGGTGTATCGTCGGTAACTACATCGAAATCTTCCTCAGGCTCTTCTGCATCGCTTTCACTTTCTATATTTATGGAATTGGTAATGCCGACTGCATAGGGTTCCAAAAGCGGGTTCTGAGTTCGCGGAAGCACGCCGTTATTGTAATCTTGGACGCGTTTGGCAAAGGCGGCGATCACCGCCGGTTCCGGTTTTATCAGCCGCCATTTTCCGTCGTCGCTGAGCGGATCGGTTGCCGCTGAGGGCCTCAGAATCTGCGTTTTTTTCGTTCCCTGCGGCAAGCCTTCGAGCAGATCGTCAATGGATTCAGGCAATTTCGTACCGCGATGATGCGATACATAGCGGTCGATAGCGACGGCGATCTCTTCACCGCGGCGGATTGATTCGAGTTCCTTTTCGCGCTGCACATCCTGCTGGACGGCCGGTGCTACCGCCAGCAAGGCGATGGCAAAAAGCGTCATCATCGCCATTACCGCCAGAAGCGTCATCCCGCTTTGTGAGTGCGGAGTTACAGGATTATGAATCCGCACTCGGCATTCCGCGTTCCGCAATTTTTTATCTTCCGTCTCCGTCATCATCTACATCATCGTTGGCGTCTTTTCGATCCGAAGGATTCGGCTTTTGATTATTGGCGGGCGGCACATACCGCGGAATATTATCCGGGATCCCGGGAATGCTCTGCACCTGAGGGTTTTGCGGAAAGCCCTGGTTATACGGAGGAACGTAGCCGTCGCCGCCGCGGTTCGGAAAACCTTGCCTGGACGGCTGCTGCGAACCACCCGCTGTTTCCTGCACCAACGGACGGCGGTGCCTGAATCCCAAATTTATATCTTCAAAAACTGTTTCCGACTCCGAAATGCTCAAAAGCCGGAACCTTCCGGCCACAACGTCATTCAAACGATGGGCAAACGGCGCCGGCTTACCGGTTTCAAGAAAATAAGCAGTGTCGTTATTCGCCAGCTTGCGGGCGATCATTCCGATATAGGTAAACTGCGGCTCCGGCGGCGCCTGGATGTTCAGTATTACTTGATTCGAATGCAGCTTGCCGTCAAGCGTCTGGACGATGATCTGCCGGGGTCCGGCCGATGAAACAAACCCGGCTGGAACATCCGCAACCATTTTTTGAGCGTTGATAAACGTCGTCGGCAGTTCGTTCTGGCTAAAATAGATCCGAGCATCCGGCGAGAACTTATCGCCGTTGACTTCGAGACGAAATGCCTTCGATCCGGCGTATATGCTTTGAGGCGTTACGAATGCAATTAAAATCGGCGGCGTCGGCGCTGGCGTCGGTTGTACTACAACGATTGGAGCAATTGTCGGCGTCGGGCATTCCGCACCTCTACAAGGCGGCGGCGGTTCGTAAAAAGCGAAAATATTACGGCCAGGATCAGGAGCGTAAAAATTGCCCGGACGATAGGCGATCTCCGTCGTCGAATAATCGAAATCCTGCTGATCTTTTGTCGGAAGTGTAAAGGTTTCGGGGTTTACACTCGGCGAAGGCTTTGGCGCGGTGGAAACTTTGACCGTCGTTGTACCCGAACCGCCGATCAAACTCCTTCCGAACGTCAAATAAAGCACGGTAAGAGAAAGCACGCCGAGAACGGCTGCCGCGATTATCTTATTTCTCTCGGTTGGCGATTTGCCTTCAAAAAGTTTCATCTAAATCCAGATCGTTACGATCAAAATCCCTGCTGAGTTTCCGGTGCGAGGGCCGCCGGTGCCGCATTCGGGCGCCGGAAATAGGCCGCCATTTCGAGTCGCAGTCTCACGGTTCCTCCAATAGTCTTACCGCGCGGCCTCGCGGCCGGCCTTTGTACAGTCGGCTGTCCGCCATACTGATTTGGAAAGCCGGGCTGTTGCTGAAAAGCCGGGTTGCCGCCAGCTGGAGGTGCCGGATTGTTTGCCTGCACAGGCGCTGCCGCATCGGATTTGTTATCGTCCGATTCGGACGGTTCCAGTTCCACCGCACTAATGACGACAAATTCACGGCCCGTTTCGATCTCGCGAATAAAGCGGCGTAAATTCTGATACGAACCTTCAAGCGTGGTGCTTACATAAACTCCCGGAAAAAGGCTCTGAAATTTAGAGCGGCCTTTATCATCGTCGGAACGGCTACTCTGTTCCTGGCCCATGATCTCGAGCGGAGCATAATCCGGGCCGCTGGTGTTGATCAGCCCGTAACCGGCGATCAGTCCGTTTATCCGCTGGTAAAGCGAGGTTTTTCCGGTAACGGCAATCGGCAGATAATTGGATTCAAAATCGTCGACGCTAGTGATGAGCTTCGCGACCTGCGTTTCGGTGCTGGTAATATCACCGTATTTTAACTTTGCCGACGCTACTTCACGCTCCAGGCGGTCGCGTTCGGCCCGAGTTGTTTCAAGTTCGCGGTTAGACGGAATTACAAAGAAAACATAAAGCAGCAAAGCTGATATGACCGCCATCACGGCCAATCCGGCTGTCGCCAATTCTGCCGGGCCCCACATTCCGCTATAAACCTTTCGCGGCCGGTTTTTTGGCGCGATATCGATGTAAGTTTCTCGCGGAATTACTATCGTTTCGTTATCCGTAAGTAAAACCGTGCGGTCGGCTTCTTCGATAACTACAGCGGAATCTTTGGTAGTGCCGTAATTATTAACGATGATTTCCGGCTCGTGCGGTTCGATGTTGGGATCTTTTTCGATCATTACTGGGCACCTCCGGTTTGAGCAATATCGGAGGCCTGAGCCGTGGAAACTCCATAAGCGGGCGTGTATATCAGCCGCAATGTGTATTCCGTAAAAGTCACGCGCTCATTCTTTTGCAGATTCTGTCCGCGAAGCTCAGCCTGGAAGAGGCCGGAATTGTTCATATTTTCGATCATCGTCATAACAGCGGTGTAATCGCGACTCAACACGCCGAATTCCAATTCCGCTTTGATGCGGTCGCCGTCCTTATAAATATTTTCGACCGCTATCCGCGAGGCGCTCACGCTGCCCGGCAATACCGCTTCGATATCGGCGAAGAGACGCGACCAGCCGAACGTTTTGTTGGCTACCAATTTGTGCGAAGCAACCAGAAGTTCACGCTGCTGCGGCGTCAATTGCTGCTGCACCTTGTCGCCTTCGCCCTTAAGGCGTTTTAGCTCGCTATCCATTTCCCTGACCTCGCTCTGTGCGATGTCGTTCAGCTTCCGGTTGGAGCTCAACTGTGAAAAACACAGTACAGCACCCGACACAGCCAGTGCTAAAAGAAGCATGGACAGCAGATACGGCGTCGTCCTATTACGAAAAGGCCTGCTGGCAAGATTGAGTTTTGTAATCACAACAAATTAAGAAAGTCTCTAAGAAAGCTCAATATTTTCTTTAAATTCCGTTGAGAGAAAATATAACAGCACGGGTAAACAACAAGTTTAACACGAAAATTTTTCCTAGTCTTTCACGATCAGGCTGCGGGAAAAGTTGCAGTTTTTTAATCCCGGCGTGCAGGAAGGTTCTTGGAAAGTTCAGCGGGCGTAAGATCGCGGTAAACGCAGACGCGGTTTCGTCCTTCGCGTTTGGCCCGGTATAGGGCGGAATCAGCCATTTCGACCAGTTCGATCGGATCGGTCGAATCGCCGGGAAATGAGGAAATCCCAATGCTGATAGTGATGTGATGGGTTTCGGTTGCGCGGCCCTGGCGGATAATACTAAACGGATGAGTCTCGATCTCCGCCCGAATGCGTTCGGCGGCGACGATAGCCTGTGTGATCTCGGCATCGAGCAGAAACGCGGCGAATTCCTCACCGCCGAAGCGTGCGGCCGCATCGCCGCTGCGCACGCGGTTGATGATCAATCCGCCTATTTCTTCGAGCGTTTTGCTTCCCGTAAGGTGGCCGTAAGTATCGTTTACCCGTTTAAAGTGATCGAGGTCCATCATAAGCACGCAAAAGGAACCCTTATCGCGTTTCGCACGGGCCGCTTCGAGCCGCAGCTCGGAAAAGAAAGAGCGGCTGGACAGCAATCCGGTTAGATCGTCGTGCGCAATCAGGCGGTGTATCTGACGCTGATACTCGCGGTCGATCTCATCCAAAAGGTCGAAACGCAGGATGTGCTCGCCGATAGTGATCTTGTCGCCGTTTTGAAGAATTTCACTAGTGATCTTTTCCCCGTTCACATAAGTGCCGTTCTTTGTTCCGAAATCCGTCAGCAAATATTCCGTCAACTGCGTTTCGGCGTTGAGAACTGTTGTAATCTTGGCATGCTTGCGGGAGACTTTGTGGTCATTGATACGAACATCGGCACCGAGAGCTCGGCCTAATATAACTATTTCCCTTTCCAGCGGAATCGGAACGGCTATCAGCTCGCCGCTCAAAAAAACGAGAGCGGGCCGGAGGTCACGTTGCTGTCGCATGACTTTTTGCATAGTAGAAGGAAAAGGTGAGACAGGAAGTGGGAACCAAATGACTCTGTTTTATAGGATAGCCTAAATCGCGCTAAAAGTTCCACAAGTTTTTCTTGCGTTAAAACCCCCGCTTTTCAGTTTCGTCTTTTACGACTAACATTGTGCTTGATGAAAATCCTCATCGTAAAACTCGGGGCGATCGGCGACATCGTCCACACGCTTCCGGCGCTCCATGCAATTCGAGCGGCGATCCCGCACGCGGAAATAAGCTGGGCGGTGGAAAAGCGTTCGGCTGAAATACTGCGCGGCAATGAATTGATCGACCGATTAATAGAGGTTGATACAAAGTCGGTGCGCGGCGGCATGTCGGCTCATAAAATACTTCCGGAGATAAACCGGCAGGTCCGCGATCTGCGGAAATTCGGGTTCGATATTACCATCGATTTTCAAGGGCTAATTAAATCTGCGATAATCGGCAGGCTATCTGGAGCAAAAACGCGCGTTGGATTTTCTACAGAAGCTTTGCGGGAGCCGGCAGGCAGGATCTTTTACAACCGATCCGTAACTATACCGGCGAATACCCACGTCATCCGAAAAAATCTGCGACTCGCCGGGCAGGCGCTGAATATCTCTGTCCCCGATTCAGGTTTCGAATTTCCGATATCTACAAACGATGAACACCGTAAAGAGGCAGCAAGCATCGCGGCAATGGCGCATGGCGATTTTGTCATCCTCAATCCCGCGGGCGGATGGGCGACGAAGCTGTGGCCTGCTGAAAAATTCGGCGAGCTTGCCGATATGATCTGGGCGAAACACGGCCTGTCCTCGATCGTCACGGCTGGGCCGGGCGAATCGGTGCTCTCCGATACGGTCCTACAAAACAGTCGTTCGACAAAGACCTTTGCCGCGAATCCGACATTAAAAGGTTTCTACGAATTGGCAAAATTAGCGAAAGCCTATGTCGGTGGCGACACGGGCCCGACGCATTTGGCTATCGCCGCCGGAACGCCGGTCTTAGGGATGTTCGGCCCGACCGAATGGTGGCGAAATGGAAGTACAAATACCGATGATGTATGCGTCGAGCGATTGGACATCGGCTGCCGAACAGAATGTCACCGTAGGACGTGCTCAAACTGGATTTGTATGAATATACCGGCGGATGCGGTCATGTCGGCGGTTTCAAGAAGGCTTCATTCTTTAAAAAAATTGCCCGCTTCGTTTGGCGGTGTTGACTAGTTGTTACACGAGAATATCGCACGGGTCGGAACCGGGAGCGATAGCGACTGGGTTCTTTAACTGTTAGCGATTAGTATCCCGATCGCCACCGCTCGCGGTACTGACAAAACTAAGAACCCAGTCGCTATAGCTTCCGGTTCGGACGCCGCATATCACCTTCACTAGGAGCTAGCAAAAGAATGTATGACGCAGGACATTCAAATAGGATATAATGAACGTATAAATTACTTAAACTTTGCCATTGCAGTTCTGATTCGCCTGAATATGAGATCGCTATTCCGTTCCTTCCCAAAATTACTCTTTTTATTCGCGGCATTGGCGGCAACCCAGTACGCCCAGCCGAGTAAAATTCCTGTCGCAGCGCCTCCGTTCCTTGTGGGCGAAACACTGACGTATGAAGGAAAGATCAATAAGATAATTAACGGGATCGCAGTCGCGGACCTCACTTTCACGCTTGCAAAGGCGCCTGAAAGCGAAAATTATTTAGTCAAGGCCTCCGCCAAATCCAAAGGCACGCTTCTTAAACTTTTGCGGTTCAGTTTTTTGCAGGAATTCGATTCGACAATCGGCCACCGAGATTTCCGCATACTGAAGACCGCGAAACACGATGTCCAGAAAGATCGGGTCCGCGACAGCGAAGCCGTATTCGATTACCGGCAGCAGCGAGTAACCTACGTCGAAACCGACCCGAAAGAACCGATGCGCCCGCCGCGCACCATCGCTTCGGAAATCGAAAATGATACTACTCACGATTTGATATCGGGCCTTTACAGCCTTCGGATGATGCCGCTGACTGTCGGTAAGAGTTTTGAGATCGCGGTCAGTGATTCGGGACTCATTTATAATGTACCGGTCAAGGTCACGGCGCGGGAACGACAGAAATCAATTTTTGGAAACGTTTGGTGCTTTCGCGTCGAGCCGGCTATTTTCGGCCCGGGCCGCATGATCGAAAAAGAAGGCAGCATGGTCGTTTGGATAACCGATGACGCCCGCAGGCTGCCTATCCGTTCACAGGTCAATTCACCGATCGGCCGGATTGAGATCAAGCTTAAAACCGCAAAGAATCTCAAGTAAGTGTTTCACCCGTCTTGCCTTAATTCAATGCCTGCCTTGTAACTTTAATAAAAAGACAGCATAATTTCGTTTTATTTCTACGATTTTACAGATGATTTTATGAGCGAGAAGGACACCAAAAAAGGGTCGAGCGGTATTGGATTAGAAGGCGAGAGCACGTTTGAGTTTATCGTTGATGAATTGTCGCCGATCTCGTCAATGGCGGTGATACCTGTCGAAGAGATTCCCGCAGATTCGTTAGATTCAAAAGAAATTGTGCTCGCTGCTCATGATTTGGATCTTAAAGACGGATCGCAGGTATTTCGGGAACTCGCCGCTCCTAAATTGCCCGAACTTTCGAACGAAAACCGCGCTAAATTGCTGATGCAGTCGCCGAACCGGCTCTACCTTTATTGGTCGGTCAAAAATAACCTGTTTCAAACTTTGAATCGGGCGGTCGGGGATAAGACAAATAATTATGTCCTGGTTTCAAAGCTCGTAAATCTTAACAGCAACCGTGAAGAAATTAATCAGATTGATGCTGAAGGCTCATATTGGTTTAACGTAGACGCAAACACCGAATATCAGGCCGAGATCGGATTCTACGCCGCTAACCGCCCGTATATCCGCGTGATGTTTTCGAATAAAATACAAACCCCGCGAAAAAATCCGTCACCTCATTCCGCTTCGGCAGCCGAATGGACGGTATCGGCAAACAAATTCGCCCAAGTTTTGGATGTCGCCGGTTTTTCACAGGACGCATTCGATGTTGCCCTGGCCGGCGACGATTGGAATGCCTCCGAAAAGGCCACTGAAACCGCGTTTTCCAATTTTGTCGGCGGTATTGGAAGCCAAACATCCGGAATCGAATCTGAGGAAATACGTTTTGCGATGCTCGCATTGGCGTCCGGCATGACGCTCGAATCCCTGCGGTGGCGGATCAGCCCGAGTTTGTTTGCTATTCTTCAGCAGAATTCCGCAAACTTGAATAGCGAAAAAGCCCTTGCAGCGTTGCAGGAGCAGTTTGTTTTCGATGCGGAAGAGATTGTAGAAGAACAAATTTCCCCCGCTGTATTCGGGGCAAGCCTGATAAATTTCCCGCGAACTTTGAAACGGGTGCGAAATTTGACGAAATTTAATCCTGTGAGTTCACCGACAGGCCTGCACTACTTGCGGTAGCGTCTTTTAAGTTTCGAGTTCCAAGTTTGAAACAGAATTACTACTTCGCTAGAAACCTGGAACTCTGAACTTGAAACTCTGCAGCACTGACGACTGACGACTGACAACTGCTTATGCCCGTTGGTTATTTCAGCCTAATTCTTCACGCTCACCTGCCATTTGTCCGGCATCCGGAATATCCCGCTTTCCTCGAAGAAGATTGGCTTTTCGAAGCCATTACCGAAGTTTACCTGCCGATAATCTTTATTCTTCAAAATCTTCACGAAGCGGGTGTGGGGCCGCGCCTTGCGATGAACGTTTCGCCGCCGCTCTGCGAAATGCTTGCCGACGAAATGCTGCAAACGCGGTATTCGCGACATCTCGAAAAGCTTTTGGAACTCGCGGAAAAGGAACTTCATCGAACGGAAACCGAAGATACTGAATTTCACGACGTGGCCCGGATGTATGTCGAAAATCTGTGTGCGTCGCTCGACCTGTGAAACAATAAATATAAACGCAATTTGGTGAACGCCTTCCGCGAACTTCAGGAAGAAGGCGTGCTGGAAATCATTACCTGCGGAGCGACGCACGGATTTTTGCCGCTGATCTCGACATCGGAATCCCGCCGGGCACAAATCCAGGTGGCCGTTAACAATTACCGCAAACATTTCGGACGGAATCCGCGCGGCATTTGGCTGCCCGAATGTGCTTACGAGCCGGGCGTTGAGAATCTTTTGAAAGACGCCGGGATCGAATATTTTATCAGCGACACACACGCGATCCTCTACGGCGATCCGCGGCCGCGATATGGTGTTCATGCTCCGGTTGTTTGTTCGAACGGAACTGCCGTTTTCGCCCGCGATGTCGAAACGAGCCAGCAGGTGTGGAGCGCCGAGGTCGGCTATCCCGGCAACGCCGTTTATCGCGAATTCTACCGTGACATCGGCTGGGACCTGCCGCTCGATTACCTCAAACCCTATCTGGACAGCGACGGAGCCCGCAAGCACCTTGGCTTGAAATATCACCGGATTACCGGCCGCGATGTGCCGCAGCAAAATAAGCAGCCTTATATTCCGGCTTTAGCAAGAGAAAAAGTTGCGGAGAATGCCGCCCATTTTATAGGTGAACGGATAAAGCAGGCTTATAAACTTCGAGAAACATTCGAAGGTCATCCGCCGCTTGTCGTATCGCCATACGACGCGGAGCTTTACGGCCATTGGTGGTTCGAAGGGCCGCAGTTTATCGATTTCTTCTTTAAAAAACTATATTTCGATCAATCTGAGATCGAAGCCATCTCGCCCGGCGATTTTCTTGACTCGGGGCTTCCTATCCAGATCCAGCAGCCGACGGCTTCTTCATGGGGCGAATCGGGTTATTACAAAGTTTGGCTAAACGACAAAAATTCGTGGATGTATCCGTACCAGCATGACGCTGAGAGAAAGATGACCGCTCTAGCTAATAAATATGCGGAAACGGATGACTTAGAGCTGCGAATTCTAAATCAAATGGCAAGGGAACTGCTGCTTGCGCAGTCAAGCGACTGGGCGTTTCAAATCTATCAGGGAACGACGGTTGAGTATTCCTCACGCCGGTTTCAATCACATATACACCGCTTCGATCTTTTGGCTGGCGGGCTCGAAGCCGGAAAGGTTGATTTAGAACTTTTAACGGAAATCGAAAACCGGGACAATATTTTCGCCGAGATCGATTATAGAATTTTCCGGAGCCAATAATCGTACTACGGGAATCGCATATCCCTTTAGTGATTGAAGAAATAAAAAAGGACAGAGATATTATCTCCGTCCTTTTTCACTTCACTGATTCAAAAACGAATTAGTGTTGATTGTGGTTTCCGACAGCAATATCATCGATCAATCCCCAAGGTTGAATAATGGTATTGTTCGTTACCGACGTGTTTATGTAGAACGTGCTCTGACTGCCCGGACGCCAGACCGCGAAGTCAGTCCTACCATCTCCGTTGTAATCGCCCTGAACCGGGAAGTCCGATGCGGAAATACCCCATTCCCTTGATACAACGGTCGATCCTGGAGTGCCGCTCGGCTCGTATCTCCATAAGAAGAATCCGCCGGACGAGGTTATTGCTGCAACATCGGTCTTGCCGTCGCCGTCATAGTCGCCCGGTACGATCAGATCGAGGTTAAATCCGAACACTTCTTCACTGTAGCCCGCGGTGGTCAGCAGCTTGTAGAAGCGTCCGTTTGCACCTTCGCCGCGTTGAAGCACAAAATCGCTTCGCCCGTCGCCGTCATAATCACCCGGTGCCGGGAAATCCTGTCCGTATCCGAACTGCACCTGACCGACACTGCCAGTCGCGGTCGCGAAATACCAGAAGCTCAATTGGTTCGACCCGTTGCCTGGACGGTAAACGGCAAAATCGTCCCTGCCGTCGCCGTCATAATCGGCCACCACGGTCGGATCGTCACTAGCTATTCCGAAGTCCTGGATGCGGATCGTGTTCGTGCCGCTCGTCAGAACATAAAATGTCGATTGAACACCCGAACGCCAGACGATCATATCGTCCTTCTGATCGCCATTGATATCGCCGGTTAGGAACGTATCGTTCCCAAGTCCCCAGTTAGCCTGTGAAGATCCGGCACCGTTAGCGAACAGATTGAACCATGTCGACTGCCCGTTCGCGCCGCCCGTAGTTCTAACAACCGAGTAATCCGTTCTACCGTCACCGTTCAAATCGACAAATGTGTCATTTACCGGTCCTGGAGTTGGAGTCGGAGTTGGAGTTGGAGTCGGAGTCGGAGTAGGAGTTGGAGTAGGAGTTGGCCCGACTACTCCAGTTAAAGTTAGTGTCGCGGCCGAGACGGTACCCAGATCGGCGTCACAATCGTCGGTAAAGGTCAACGTCCAGGTTCCGTTCGAAGTCGGAATTCCCGCAAAAGCCGGATTAAGTAGAGTTAGCGCTCCAGTGGTGGATGAGGTTCGATATGCGCCGGCGGGAACCGCTACTGTGTCTCCGACCGAAGCCTTGGCCGTCCACCAATTTCCGGGTGCGGCATCGTTAAAAGTATAGGGTCCCGCAAGATTGGAACTATCTCCGGCGAGCGGGTTTCCAAATATGAGAAACGAGGTCCCGTTCGGGGCCGCTAGTGTGGCGGCAACATCGTCGACCCATGTGTGGGTCAGGGTCATTCCTACCGTGATATCAGTAGGGGCGGCTGCGATTCCGGTAACGGCAAACGAAACCACACGCGGCGCTCCTAGCGTTCCGCAAGGTGGGGGGCCATCCGGAATCGGACCGGTTCCGGTTCCGTTAAAGGTTGTTTGTCCAAAAGAAGTTAAAGTCAGACTGACAAGTACTGCCAGAAGGCTCGAGGCAAGGCGCAATTTACGCATAATAGTTAGTTCTCTCCTCCAGAAAAGATAGAAAAGCATTTGGGGCGGTTGTCGAAAACCCGCTCGCTTTCTAGGTTGAATAAGTAATCAAAGTGAATCGAAAAAGAATAGTGTCTGAAACTTACATCTATTCCGGTTCCTTGTCAAGATTTTTCCCGCGAAATGAGCTAAGTTTTTGGAAGTCCCCTCCGACTGCTTTAACCGGGCCAAAGGTTTGAAGTTTGTGCGGTTGCAATAACAAAGATGCAAAGCTATCATTTTCGTTTGGATTAGTGGTGGTTTTTAAGACGATATTTAATAGAAAATACATTTCTTTGATTGGAGAATTTAATGGCTGTGAAAGGTGTGGATATCGCTCCGGCGGATGGTAAGCTTGGAATTTTGCTGGTCGGATTGGGAGCCGTAAGCACAACATTAGTCGCTGGCGTTGAGGCAGTCAGGCTTGGACTTCAGCATCCGACCGGCAGCCTAACTCAGATGGGAACGATCCGTTTGGGCAAGAGAACCGATAACCGTACGCCCAAAATTAAGGATTTCGTACCGCTCACGGATCTTGAAGACATTGTATTCGGTGCCTGGGATATTTTTCACGATAATGCATTCGAAGCTGCGATGAATGCCGGAGTTCTAGAGAAGGACCTGCTGAATCAGGTATCGGAACAGCTTGCCTCGCTGAACCCGATGCCCGCCGTTTTCGAGCAGAATTACGTTAAAAGGATTCACGGCGAGAACGTTAAGACAGGCAAAAATAAGATGGAGCTTGCGGAACAGCTCATCGAGGATATTGCCCGTTTTAAAGCTGAGAATAACTGCGACAGGCTCGTCATGGTTTGGGCCGCCTCGACTGAAATTTACCTGGAAGTTTCAGAAGTGCACGAAACGCTGGACGCTTTTGAAAAAGGCTTATATGACAGCGATCCGCGAATCGCCCCGTCAATGATCTACGGTTATGCGGCAATAAAAGCAGGCATTCCCTTTGCGAACGGAGCACCGAATTTATCCGTCGATATTCCGGCATTAACCGCTCTCGCCGAGCAAAATAACGTGCCGATCTGCGGCAAGGATTTCAAAACCGGTCAGACCCTGATGAAAACGATTCTGGCCCCCGGCCTGAAATCTCGTATGCTCGGCCTCGACGGTTGGTATTCGACGAATATTCTCGGAAATCGCGACGGCGAAGTGCTCGACGATCCCGAAAATTTTAAAACAAAGGAAGAATCCAAGCTTTCCGTACTCGAACATATCCTTCAGCCCGATGTTTATCCCGAGCTATACAAAGATTTTTCGCACGTCGTCCGCATCAATTATTACCCGCCCCGCGGTGATAATAAGGAAGGCTGGGACGCAATCGATATCTTCGGCTGGCTCGGCTATAAAATGCAGATAAAGATCGATTTTATGTGCCGCGATTCGATTTTGGCCGCACCGCTTGCTCTCGATCTGGCGTTATTCCTCGACCTCGCCCAGCGTTCGGGAATGAAAGGCGTGCAGGAATGGCTTTCTTTTTACTTCAAGGCCCCGCAAACCGCTCCCGGCCTTTAT